>JBNMGK010000158.1:0-5996 GCA_050872205.1 Enterocloster sp. | reverse complement strand
TGATCAGAGCCTTTGCCTTTTCTCTGGACTCCGCCAGATTTCGCTTTACAAGCAGTACATCCAACCGTTCCTTCATCTGTTTTCTCCTTGTATCTATCTTATATCTGCCTTTTAAAGCCAGCCTTCTGTTTTCAGACGGCTGATAATAGAGTCGCTGTCGATCCCCAGTCCTTTTCTTAAAACAGACACATTTCCATGTTCAACATAGGCATCAGGAAGTGCTATATTTAAAACCTTTACCTGAGGATAATGTTCATGGATGTATGCAGTCACAGGAAGTCCAAAACCTCCCTGGAGCACATTTTCCTCCATGGTCACGATCAGCCTGTGTTTCTTTGCCAGCCGATCTACCAGTTCTTTATCAAATGGCTTTACAAACCGTGCATTTGCCAGTGTACAGGAATATCCTTCTTCTTTTAATTTTTCCCTTACATGTTCTCCCGTGCTTACCATGCTTCCTACTGCTAACAGGGCAATGTCCTTCTCTTCATAAAGCATTTCCCCTTTGCCGTATTCAATAGGTTTTGTAAACTCTTTTAAGCCTCTGTAAGCCGTTCCTCTCGGATAACGGATCGCAAATGGAGCCTTATAGTCCATGGCAAAATCCAGCATAGCCCGCAGCTCCCAGAGGTTTTTCGGCGCTGCCACGCTCATGTTGGGAATAGAAGTAAGATAGGAATAATCAAAAATTCCCTGGTGGGTCTCCCCGTCGCTTCCTACCAGTCCCGCACGGTCTACCGCAAAGATCACCGGCAGGTTCTGGATACAGACGTCATGTAAGATCTGGTCATAACCTCTCTGTAAAAAAGAGGAATAGACTGCTACCACCGGCCGCAGTCCCGCTGCCGCCATACCGGCTGCGCTGGTCACTGCATGGGCTTCCGCAATCCCCACATCAAAGAAACGATCCGGGAACTTCTTTCCAAAAGCCGCCACTCCGGTGCCGTCGGGCATAGCCGCCGTCACTGCTACCAGCTCCGGATGCGTCTCCCCCAGCTGACATAATTTCTTAGAAAATACATCGGTATAAGTAGGATATTTCTTTTCTGCCAGAGGCTTTCCTGTTTTTATGTCAAAAGGACTGACGCCGTGAAAAGCAGCCGGATTTTTCTCAGCCGGTACATAGCCTTTTCCTTTTTTCGTCAGTACATGGACTAAAACTGCGTGATCCAGCTTCTGGGCTTCCCTGAATACCTTGCAAAGTTCCGGGATATTATGCCCGTCTACCGGTCCTAAATAGGTGATACCCATATTTTCAAAAAGCATTCCCGGAATAAACAGCTGCTTAATGCTGTTTTTCGTCCGCTTGATCCGGTCGATCATGCGGTCACCCAGTACCGGGATCCGCTCTAAGGTATCCACTACATTCTTTTTCAGATCATTATATCCGTCCCCTGTACGCAGGCCGCCCAGATACCGGGACATGCCGCCTACATTTTCCGAAATGGACATTTTATTGTCATTTAAAACAATGATAAAGTTTTTCTTCATACGGGCCGCATTGTTTAATGCCTCGTATGCCATGCCTCCTGTAAGAGCCCCGTCTCCGATCACAGATACCACCTTGTAATCTTCCCCCAGGATATCCCGGCCCTGTGCAATGCCAAGACCTGCGGAAATAGAGGTGGAGCTGTGGCCTGTATCAAAGGAGTCATAAGGACTTTCCTTCCGTTTTGGAAATCCGCTTAACCCGCCATACTGGCGCAATTCATCAAATTCCTGCATCCGCCCGCTTAAGATCTTGTGGGTATAAGACTGATGTCCTACATCCCAGATGATCTTGTCTTTTGGCAGGTTAAATGTGCGAAATAATGCAATGGTCAGCTCCACAACGCCAAGGTTTGACGCCAGGTGGCCTCCTGTATGGCTGATCTTTTCAATAAGAAAATCGCGTATTTCCCCAGCAAGATGAGAAAGTTCTTCAGGGGACATGTTTTTTAAATCTTCCGGTCCCTTTATCTGTTCCAATATCATAAGTTCTTCCTTTTTATTTCTGGACTTTTACTTCTGACGCTTAATAAGAATGCGGATCAGATTCTCCAGAAATTCATTGTTTCCAGGCAGTTTGTTTAAGTCTTCAATTGCCTGTGCAGAAAGGATCTCTACATCCTTCTTTGCTTTTTCCAGACCTTCTATGGTTACGTAGGTAGTCTTCTGATTCTTTTCATCGCTTCCTGCCTCTTTGCCAAGAACTTTCTGATCTCCTGTTACATCCAGGATATCATCCTGGATCTGGAATGCCAGTCCTACTTTTCCAGCAAGGCTTTCCACGATCTTACAATCTTCCTCTGCTGCGCCGCCTAAAACAGCACCAATAAGCATGGATGCCTCGATCAGGGCACCTGTCTTTAAACGATAGATAAAGTCCAGTTTGTTCTTCGGGATCGGGCCTCCGGATAACTCTACATCTACAGTCTGTCCGCCGATCATACCGTAAATACCGGTCTTTGCAGCCAGTATTTCAATGGCACGTCCTACTCTTCTTAAGTCATCTGCCTCAGAAACCTCATGAAAGGCCTTGGCAGCTACCTCAAAAGCATAGATCATCAGGGCATCACCTGCTAAAACTCCCATGTCTTCGCCGTACTCAGCCCAGGTACTTGCTTTTCCCCTGCGCATCATGTCATCATCCATACACGGAAGATCATCATGTACCAGGGAAGAAGTGTGGATCATCTCAATGGCTGCCATAAAAGGTACCACTGCCGGCTGTACTTCTCCTGTGAACAGTCTGCAGATCTCCTGCATAAACAGTGGGCGAAGGCGCTTTCCGCCTGCTCTCACGCTGTAATTCATAGCCTCAAAGATCGTGCTCTGATGTCCCTTTTCCTCTGGCAGATAGCTTTCGATCTGCTCATTGATCTTGTTGATTCTTTCTTCCAGTTCTGCTTTAAATGCTGTATTATCACTCATTGTCTTCACCCTCACTCAATATTTGGATCTGTTTTTCTACTTTATCGATCTGACTGCTTAAAGACTTCACAAGCTTCATTCCTGCCTCATACCCCGCAAAGGTCTCCTCTAAGGAACTTTCCCCATCTTCCAGCTTTTTTATGATATCTTCCAGGCGGGCGAAATTTTCCTCGATGCTCATTTCTTTTTCCGGAGCCTCTGCTGTTTTCTTTCTTCCTGCCATATTTATTCTTCCTCTCTCCTGGTCCGTAATTTTCCGGCACCAGCCGTTTTTACCTCTTTTACAAGGGTTTCAAGAGAACCGTCTGTTACATACACGCAGACTGTATCTTCCGGCTTTACCTGCTTTACAGATCTTACGGCTTCCCCGGACTCTTTTTGTACAAAGCCGTATCCGGCGCTTAATTTCTTTAAAGGAGAAAGCCCCTCTAACCGGCTGGCACGAAGAGCCAGGCGGTGTTTTTCCTTTTCCAGTTTTCCCGTCATCAGACGGTTTAAACACTGTTCCTGCGCCTCTAATGACCTTCTGTTTTCCTTTAACGCTTCCTGCATCCTGCGGTTTAACGTTTCTTCCAGATCTGCCAGCTGCTGCTTTCTGTCATTTAAGTTTCGCTGTGGATTTTTAAGCTTTAAGTGCATCCTGCACTGTTCCAGACGGAAACGTGCCCGTTCCAGCTTTCTTTTTGCGGCTTTGTCCAAAAGCAGCTTATAAGTAGCCACTGTTTCTTCAAACTGCTTATAATCAAAAACTGCCAGCTCTGCCGCCGCAGAAGGCGTAGGAGCCCGCAGGTCTGCTACATAATCAGCAATGGTCACATCTGTTTCATGTCCCACTGCAGATATCACCGGAGTATGACACTCGAAAATGGCTCTTGCCACCATTTCTTCATTAAACGCCCAAAGATCCTCAATAGAACCGCCTCCGCGCCCTACAATGAGAACGTCAAGGCCCAGGGCATCCAGTGTTTGTATTCCCTTTACAATGCTGTATTTTGCCTGTTCTCCCTGAACAAGGGCGGGATACAGGATCAGCTGGACATAAGGATTACGCCTGGCTGTGATATTCATGATATCACGGATCGCCGCGCCGGTAGAGGCAGTAACAATACCGATCTTTTTCGCGTATCTTGGGATCGGCTGTTTGTAACAGCCGTCAAACATTCCCATTTCTTCTAACTCATCCCGCAGCTTTTCAAAGCGCAGGAATAAGTCGCCTCTGCCTTCCCGTTTGATCTCTTTTGCATAAAGCTGGTAACGTCCGTCCCTCTCGTATACATCTACGGTTCCGGACACCACTACTTCCTGGCCTTCCGTCAAACGAAAATCCAGATTTTTTGCCTGTCCTGCAAACATGACGGCGGCAATCTGCGCGCCGCCGTCCTTTAATGTAAAATAAATATGGCCGGATGTATGATATTTGCAGTTGGACACTTCTCCCTTAATAGAGATACGGTTCAACGCAAAATCCTGGGTGAACATATTTTTAATATATGAAGTCACCTGGGATACGGTATAAACGCTTCCCATCTGTTATTCCTGCTCTTTTGTCTCTTCTTTAGCTGCTTCTTTTACTTCTTCTTTTTCCTCTGTCTCTTCCGCTGCAGGCTTTGCGCCTTCCTTAGGAATGAATTTAGCAAGGACACCGTTTACAAAAGCAGGGGATTCATTTCCGCCAAACTTCTTTGCCAGCTCCACTGCCTCATTAACAGATACCTTCTCAGGAATGGTATCATCATAAAGCATCTCATAAACTGCAAGACGTAAAATGGCAAGTTCTACCTTTCCCATACGCTTTGTCTTCCAGCCAGCTGCCACTTCATCGATCTTTTTATCGATCTCATCTATAAGATCGACTACCTTTGAAGTTCTTTCACGCAGATATTCCTGATCCTTTTCGCCAATGTCTACCTTATGCACTACCTGAAGGGTGCCGTCGGAAGCTGTTTCATCTTCTTCCGGTGACTGGAAATAACGCTCCATCTGTGCTTTAGCTTCTTCACCGGTTGTATAAAAATCCACAGAGAACAGCATTTTAAAACAATGTTCTCTTAATTCTCTTCTGGTCATTTCTTTCTTCCTCTTTCTATTAATCTTTTCCACTACCTGTGATTATACCAAAGGCAATGCATAAAAACAACAGAAATGTATATCTACATCATAAAACGCCCCACAGATAAGGAACCATTCTTCCTGTATCTGCAGGGCATACTTATACATCCTTTTTTAACTTTCTTCCATGTTCACGCCTGCAATCTTGATGTTTACATCCAGAACTGTAAGGCCGGTCATGTTTTCAATAGCTGTGCTTACCTTTTCCTGAACCTGCTCGCTGACAGCCGGGATATTGTAGCCATAACGGATATTTAAGGAAAGGTCTACAGATACATGTTCCTCTGTTACATCTACCTTTACGCCCTTACTTAAATTCTTCATGCCAAGCTTTCCAACCAGTTCATTGGTGATGTTTCCTGCCATGGAATCTACACCTTCTACTTCGGTAGCAGCAAGACCTGCAATGATAGCTACTACCTCATCTGCGATCTGCACTTCCCCGATCTTATCTTTTTCATATACTTTATGTGTACTGCGATTTTCTTCTGCCAAAATCCCTTACCTCCTGCACTGTGATTACTCATTATTATACCAAAACCGGCCGGATATGTATAGGGATTTTTTGCAATGGCCGGACCACCTGATTTTTACATTTTTCCTTAATCCGCCATGTTTAGCAGTGTGATAATGATCTGGTCTGCCCCTACTTCTGCCTTGCGCTTTACGATATCTTCGATCTGGGCCCGCTGGGGATCTGTAATGGAAGAAGCATGGATGACCACATCTACCTTGTCATCGGTAATGCTCACTACAGGATCTGCAAAGCCTTTTGCCATAAGAAGAGTTTCTGCCGCGTTTTCCTTTTCCGATATCTCCGTGAGACGGATCATATCCTGGATCGCCTGCTGTTTGGCTGCCTCGTCAATATTGGTGCTGTTAATAAGGCTCATTAATGTTTCCTTATTTTTCGCACGGATCTGCTCTCTGCTAAGCTGCACGCCTGCTATGTAATCCGCCACACTCATGCCGCT
>JBNMGK010000485.1:0-1630 GCA_050872205.1 Enterocloster sp. | reverse complement strand
GATCATCTACATGGGCTTTGGTATGGCGCCGAAGATCCTGACTGTAGTGCTGATGTGCTTTTTCCCGGTGGCAGTCAGCTTTGCAGACGGTTTACAGCGTGTAGATGAAGAATATGTCCACCTGGTGCGTTCTTATGGTGCAGACCGGTGGAAGGCCTACTGCCTGGTAAAAATACCGGCAGCGCTTCCAGAGCTGTTTTCCGGCCTGAAGGTGGCAGCCACCTACAGCATCAGCGGTGCCGTAGTAGGAGAGTGGCTTGGTTCCCAGAAAGGACTGGGCTATTACCTGCTAAGAGTAAAAAACAGCTATATGCTGGATAAGGTGTTTGCCTGCGTAGTGGTCATTATCCTGTTAAGTTTAGCCATGAATGGGCTGATCCGGGTGATCGCTATGGTATCGATGCCGTATGATAGGAAGAGGAAAAAGTGACATTTCCGCCGCTGGCGGGGACATGATGTACCATTTCCTGCAATTACTAGAGAAATAGAAAGAAAACGAGAGAAAATATTATGAAAAAATCATGGAAAAAAATCAGCAGCCTGTGTCTGGCAGCTGCCCTTGCAGCCGGTCTTACAGGCTGCGGCGCTTCTAACAATAACAATGCAGCTACAACAGCTGCTGCAGACGCAAATGCAGCAGAAAGCAGTACAGATAACAGCGCCAGCACAGACAGTGCAGAAACAAAAGCAGAAGCATCTGACAATACATCTGCTGAAAAAACAGATGTAACCGTTATCTTAGACTATGTTGCAAACACCAACCACACTGGAATGTATGTAGCCTTAGACCAGGGCTATTATGATGAAGCCGGCCTTAATGTAAACATTGTAGAGCCTACAGAGGGCGCTACTGCCACACTGGTTGCAGTAGGAAAGGGTGATTTCGGCATCAGCTATCAGGAGGATGTAACCGTTGCATTGACATCCAAAGATGCCCTTCCTATTAAGGCGATCGCAGCCATTATCCAGCATAATACCTCTGGTTTTGTATCTTATGAAGACAAGGATATTCTTTCTCCAAAGGATTTTGAAGGCAAGACTTATGCAGGATGGGGCGGACCTGGGGAAGAGGCTGTTTTAAAGGCAGTTATGACCAAGGCAGGCGCGGATCCTTCCAAACTGAACCGCATTATCTCTGACGGTTCCGGTTTTGAAGCCCTGAAGGATAAAGTAGATATCATGTGGTTCTTTGGAGGCTGGGATAATATAAAGTGCCATCTGAGTAATTTCCCCATTAACTACATGGAACTGCGTCAGTTAGATGAGCGCCTGGACTACTACACTCCGGTGATCATCGCAAACAATGATACCTTAGAGAACCGCCCGGAAATGGTAAAAAGCTTCCTGGCAGCAACCGCAAAAGGCTATAAATATGCCATTGAAAATCCAGATGAAAGCGCTGAGATCCTTCACAAATATGCACCAGATTATTCCATGGATCTGTTAAAAACTTCCCAGGAATATCTGTCTGGAAAATATATGGAAGATACCGACCGCTGGGGTGAGATGAAAGACAGTGTATGGGATAATTATACTGACTTTATGACAGAATATGGCGTCATCGACCATGCCATTCCTGCAGCAGACTGCTATACCAACGAATTTCTTCCGGAATAAAGAAGTATCGCTG
>JBNMGK010000521.1:0-1100 GCA_050872205.1 Enterocloster sp. | reverse complement strand
GTCCAGGTCTGTGACAAGATCCAGAGCTTAAATATCTGGGGTCTGGAAGGTACCGGTTCCCGTTCTACTATTAATGTAACTGGAAACCGCACCATAAATGAAGCGGACTGTTCTCTATGCGGCCAGTGTATCACCCACTGTCCAGTTGGTGCCCTTCATGAGCGTGACGATACGGAAAAACTGTGGAGAGCTTTAGCTGATCCTAATAAGACCGTAGTAGTACAGGTGGCTCCTGCTGTCCGTGCTGCATGGGGCGAAGGCCTTGGATTTACAAGAGAAGAAGCTACCATCGGAAAGATCTTCGATGCTTTAAAGAAAATGGGCGCTGATTATGTATTTGACTCCTGTTTTACTGCTGACCTTACCATTATGGAAGAGGCAAACGAGCTGTTAGTACGCCTTGGCAAGGGAGAATTAAAGGACCGTCCAATGTTCACTTCCTGCTGTCCGGGCTGGGTACGCTTTGTAAAGAGCGAATTTCCACAGTTTGTAAAGCAGTTATCCACTGCCAAGTCTCCTATGCAGATGTTTGGCGCTGTCATGAAAAGCTATTTTGCAGAGCAGATCGGCAAAAAACCGGAAGATATCTTCTCTGTTGCCATTATGCCTTGTCTGGCTAAAAAGGGCGAAGCAAATATGGAGCTGTTCTATAAGGAATATGCAGGCCATGATACAGACTGCGTCATTACTACCCGTGAGCTGATCCGTATGATCAAGGGTTCCAGTATCATTACAGACCGTCTCACTGATATTGAACCAGACCGCATCTTCCACGATGCTTCCGGTGCCGGTGTGATCTTTGGTGCTACCGGCGGTGTTATGGAGGCAGCTCTGCGTACTGCTTACTATGCCATTATGGGTGAAAACTGCGCTCCTGATGCCTTTAAGAATGTACGTGCTTCCTCTCAGGATACCGGCGTTACAGAGGCTGAATTTGAATTAAATGGACAGATCCTGCGTATTGCTGCTGTCAGCGGCCTTGGAAATACCAGAAATCTGTTAAAAGCCATTGAACGTGGTGAAAAGCATTATGAATTCGTAGAAGTCATGGCATGCCCGGGCGGCTGTGTTGGCGGAGGCGGACAGCCTCAGCATGACGG
>JBNMGK010000028.1:0-16640 GCA_050872205.1 Enterocloster sp. | reverse complement strand
TTCTTCTTCGCACAGCCACGCTTTCAGATTTTCCAAATTTCTGGACTGATTCTGCATATACTGGCGCAGTGACCGGAACCGCTCCCACATGCGTTCTGAAACCGCCAGTCCCTGTTCTGAAAAAATGCCTCTTACTGCGTCCTTATAGGCTTCCACCGCTTCTGTATATTTCTGCAGGCCCACAAAACCATCCATTTTCAGCCTTGCCCACTCTTCTGTAGGATACAGTCTCATAGCCCCGGTGGCTACCTGCACCAGCTTTTCATAATCTTCCTGCTGTTTTAAGATCTCACACAAGGCCTGTACACATTTAAAATAGACCTCCTGGAAACGGCTTCTTAAGTTTTCTACCCAGACTTCCCCGGAAAGAGCGGGAAGGAACTCTCCCTGATAAAGGGCACATGCCTTTTCCAGAACTTCTCTTCGTACAGAAGTTTCCGTTTCTTCCTGGCTCTGCTCCCAAAGCTGCTCTAAAAGAACTGCGTCCATCTGAAAATCAGCAATTCCTCCCGGCTCTGTTAAATAGTACATATTTTTATCCACTGTTATATAAGCATGTTCTGGAAGCTGTGCCTGAGTCAGAATCTTGCGCAGCCTTGTAGCGTTGATGCGCAGTGCATTGGCTGCGTCTGTTTTCTTCCTGTCATAGAGAGCATCCTGCAAAGAGGTCCTTGTGGCACCTCTTTCTCCCACATAGGCCAGCAGCAAAAACAACTGATACATTTTCCCTGTTACAGAAGTATGAAGGGAAAATTGCTCATCCCCATTAAACAGCCGCAGCGTCCCTAATGTCTGTATATATACTGTATTCTTTTTCTCTTCCGGTTCTGACTTTTCCATATACATAATATGCCTCTTCCAAGCAAAAAATGATTTTTTTTGATTTTATCATATTTCTTAAATTTTTTCTTCATAAAACTATTGATTTTTCCCTTTTCTTATGGTATCATCATTACTGCTTGCAAAAGCCATGGGCGAATTCCCGAGTGGCCAAAGGGGACAGACTGTAAATCTGCTGGCACTGCCTTCGGTGGTTCGAATCCACCTTCGCCCATTTACATACCTGCTAAGAGTGACAGTGCGTGCACGTATACGCTCTGATTTCAGCAATAAGTATGTATAAAAAAGAATATGCCGTAGTGGCGGAACTGGCAGACGCCCGGGACTTAAAATCCCGTGGGTAGTGATACCCGTACCGGTTCGATTCCGGTCTACGGCAGCTTTTAGGACAGAACTCTTGTAGTTCTGTTCTTTTTTTGCGTAAATTGATCTCTACAGTATTTACCATCGACAGTTTCCTTCCGTTTACATGACTGCAAAAAGAAGCAGACTCCCAACAAAACCGGAGTCTGCTTCTTTTGTATATCCTTTTATATATTTTTTATGCCTTGTCAGCCTTCTCAAGCTGCTCTTTTTCTTTTGCCTCTTCTTCCCCATCTTTTACAAACCGTGACTTTAGAACCGGATAAAAATCTTCCGGATGGGAAGCAAAGACTGCACCACTGTAAGCAGGCATTCTTACCTTCAAAATACCGTCTTTTACATGGTAAAACAGGATTCCTGCATTGTAGCCGTCTTCTGTTGTAAGGATCGGCCGTCCTAAAATATCTTCATCGGTGATACCCAACTGCCATACTGGAATTTCCATGGTTGTGGGCTTTGGCAGGTTGGAAATAACAGTCACTGTCTTATATTTTCCCCACATACGACCATAGGCGATCTGCTGGTTTGCTGCAAATAATGGCTTTACAGCCCCTTTTCGCAGTGCAGGAAGGCGTTTGTGGATACCCGCCATATAGCGGTGAAATTCCATTAATTCAAAATCTTCTCTGCCCCATGGATAGGTCCTTCTGCTGTCAGGATCGGTCCAGCCGCACACACCGGCTTCGTCGCCGTAATACAGTGTCGGTGCCCCTGGCCAGGTCATCTGGATCATAACCGCTTCTCTCATAACACATTTCTTTACGTTCTCAGAAGCCCGCTCCGGCCCCATGTTGCCAATACGGCCTACGATCTGATTCGTCCTTGTAAGAAAACGGGAGTGGTCATGGTTTGACAGCTGGTTCATGGCTGTAAATACCGTATTGGTCTGCATACGGCTCATATGGTAAGCCATGGCGTCAAAGAAGGACTGACCATTTCCATAAAGTCCACCATTATAGCTGTCACTGTGTTTTTCCATACCTGTAAGGAACCATGTAACCGGCTCCATAAAGGCATCATAGTTCATAATGGAATCCCATTCATCCCCCTGCAGCCAGCCGGAAGGATCGCCGTAATGCTCCGCAAGGATCAAAGCCTGGGGATTTGCCTCTTTTACAGCCTTTCTGAAGCTCTTCCAGAATGCATGATTATATTCCGCTGTATGTCCCAGGTCTGCTGCCACATCCAGGCGCCAGCCGTCTACGCTGTAAGGCGGGGAGACCCATTTTTTCGCCACATTTAAAATATATTCTACTAACTTATCAGAGCCTTCATAATTTAACTTCGGCAGTGTATCATGCCCCCACCAGCCATCGTATGTCTTATTATAAGGCCATGCCTTATCACTGTTGTCGTGGAAGCGGAAAAAGCTGTGATATGGGCTGTCTTTGGAAATATAAGCACCTGGTTCATAGTCCCCGGAACGCTCATAGATCCGCTCTGCGTCCAGCCATTTATTAAAGGAACCACAGTGGTTGAACACGCCGTCTAAGATCACCTTCATGCCACGGTTATGTACCTCTTTTACAAACTCCGCAAAAAAGGCATCGCTGGCTTCCAGGTTCTCTCGGTCTGCGGAACGCACCACATACCGTTCTGCCTTTGTATTGTCCTCTGCATTCTGATCTACCAGGGAGCCACCGTCTTTTACGATCTTTCCAAAATGGGGATCAATATGTTCATAATCCTGACAGTCATATTTATGGTTGGAAGGAGACACAAACACAGGATTGAGATAAATGACTTCCACGCCCAGGCTCTTGATGTAGTCCAGTTTATCCCACACGCCCTGAAGATCGCCGCCGTAAAAGCAGCCTACGTCCATAGTAGAAGGATTTCTGCTCCAGTCTTTTACCTGGTACACCGGTCTTCCAATATAGACATATTCGCAGGTCTGTACATCATTGGTGGGATTGCCGTTGCAGAAGCGGTCCACAAAGATCTGGTACATCACTGCGCCCTTGGCCCAGTCTGGTGTATGGAAACCAGGTGTGATCTTAAAATCAAACTGGTCTGTGTCCTGATCAGAGGGACCCAGGCGGTTGTAATGACAGACTTCACCATCTTTTTCGATCTCAAAATGATAAAGTATCTGCTCGTCTTTCGCTGTGATCTTATGCTCATAATAATCAAACAGACTGTCAGAGGCAGATTTTGTCATTAAAACAGCCTTCTTATTTTCTATATAATAAACATGATCCGCACCATTTTTTGCCGTCCGCATCCGCACTGTAACGGTATCGCCGGTATCCGGCTCCATAGGCATACGGTAATCTTCTGTTTCCGCTGAAAACAGGGCTTCTTTGTTTATCCGGGTATCATTCTTCACAATGCTTGTCCTCTTTTTACAATATTATAAAGCTTATAACCAATATCATCTATTTTAAGGCAAAATCCTCAAATATGCAACACACCGGTATACCGGTTTCGCCCCATTTTTCTGCTTTCTCATTCCCCAGATTTTTCCATACATCCAGATATGCGAAAAGCCTGGCGGGGTAGCCAGGCTTTTCAGGAGAAGGTATTTCGTTTCTTATGGGGTGTAGCAAAAACTATATAATGTATTGGGGGGTTACGTCTATTATAATAGCATAACCCCCCGAAAAAGTGTGCACAAAGATATATTTTTTTCACCGTTTTCCACTGTCAAAATTGACAGCGGTTTTTTGCGGTCTTTTTACACCTCACCGTCATTGTGCATGACAGGTTCGTGATTTTTAAACAAAGCCTCGAATTCTTCCTGTCCGATCTTCTCTTTTTCAATCAGAAGAGCTGCACAGGAATGAAGTACATCCTCATGTTCCAGGATGATATTTTTTGCCTTGGCGTAGCATTCATCTACGATCCGCTTTACTTCTTCATCGATCACATCTGCGATCTCATTTCCATAAGACTTGGTGTGTGCCAGGTCGCGGCCGATAAATACTTCGTCCTCGTCACTGCCATACTGGATCATTCCCACACGGTCAGACATACCATACTGGGTGACCATGGCTCTTGCAAGCTTGCTTGCCTGCTTGATATCCTGAGAAGCTCCGGTAGTCACATCCTTGAAAATGATCTCCTCTGCAATACGTCCCCCCAGGTCTACCATGATGTTCTGGAGCATTTTGCCCTTTGTATTGAACATTTCATCCTTTTCCGGAAGAGGCATGGTATAACCGGCTGCCCCAACACCTGTTGGGATAATGGAAACGGTATGCACAGGTCCTACATCAGGAAGCACATGGAATAGGATCGCATGGCCTGCTTCATGGTAAGCAGTGATCTTTTTGTCTTTCTCAGAGATCACACGGCTCTTCTTCTCAGCGCCGATGCCAACCTTTACAAATGCCTTGTCAATATCTGCCTGACGGATAAAACGGCGGTTGTCTCTTGCGGAGATGATCGCTGCCTCGTTCATCAGGTTTTCCAGATCCGCGCCTGTAAATCCGGCGGTCGTCTGGGCTACTCTGCGAAGATCTACATCTTCACTTAAAGGCTTCTCCTTGGAATGTACCTTTAAGATCTCTTCTCTTCCCTTTACATCCGGGCGGCCTACAGCCACCTTACGGTCAAAACGTCCTGGACGAAGGATCGCCGGGTCAAGGATATCCACACGGTTAGTAGCAGCCATAACGATGATGCCTTCATTAACACCGAAACCATCCATTTCAACCAGTAACTGGTTCAATGTCTGCTCTCTTTCATCATGTCCGCCGCCCATACCGGTACCTCTGCGCCGGGCCACCGCATCGATCTCATCGATAAAAACGATACAGGGGGCATTTTTCTTTGCTTCTTCAAACAGGTCACGGACACGGGAAGCGCCCACACCTACGAACATTTCCACGAAATCAGAACCGGAAATGGAGAAAAATGGTACTCCCGCTTCTCCGGCTACTGCCTTTGCAAGAAGTGTTTTACCAGTTCCTGGCGGGCCTACTAAAAGCATTCCCTTTGGGATACGTGCGCCTACGCTGGTGTATTTCTGGGGATTTTTTAAGAAATCTACTACCTCTTCCAGCTCTTCCTTTTCCTCTTCCAGACCAGCTACATTGGTGAAATTCACCTTGCTGTCACGGCTGAGCTTTGCACGGCTTCTGCCGAAATTCATCATTCTGGCATTGGAACCGCCGCCTGCTGCCCCACGGTTCATCATGGTAATGATCACAACCACTACTACGATAGAAAGCATGAAAGGCATTACCACAGTGAGAAGTGTATTCTCCTGAGGTACTTCCTCCATGGAATAATCAATGTTATTGTCCTTTAAAAGCTGCTCTGCATCTTTTACGTCAGATACGTTCTGGCGAACAGACTGGCCATTTGCCAGTGTAACTGTCACATATCCGCTTGGAGTCTGTGGATTTGGACTGATCACTGCCTCGGTCACACTTCCGCTTTCCAGAACCTGGGTAAATTCCTGGGCCGTCACTGTCTGCGCCTGTCTTGCATAAGGGAAACGCAACGCAAGCATAAGAAGGATCAGCATCAGGATAATAAACATAAAACCTCTGAATGTCTGTTGCTGTCTCAACGAATTGCCTCCTTAAAATTAGCCTTCCTGTGTCTGTTCAGGCTCCTGCTCTACAACACCGATATAAGGCAGGTTACGGTATTTCTGGTCATAGTCCAATCCATAACCTACTACGAACTCATCCGGAATGGTAAAGCATGTATAATCTACAGTCACCTGCTTCTTTACACGGCGCTCCGGCTTGTCAAGAAGAGTACACAGACGGATATCCTTTGGTCCTCTCTGCTTTAATACTTCGATCAGGTATGCCAGAGTACGTCCGGAATCAATGATATCCTCTACGATCAGAACATTTTTTCCCTCTAACGGCTCATCTAAGTCCTTGATAATGCGGACAACACCGCTGGATACAGTACCTGCACCATAGCTGGATACGGACATGAAATCCATAGTAACCGGCATGTTCAGTCTCTTTGCAAGTTCACAGGTAAAAAATACACCGCCCTTTAAAATGCAGATCAGATGAATGCTCTTTCCTGCGTAATCTTTATTGATGTGCTCTGCTACTTCATTAATACGCTTATCTACTTCTTCCTCTGTTAATAACACACGAATTTTATCTGCCATGATTTATCCTCCGTTTCTTATATATCCTCTTTTTGAATCCTGACCTGTAATACCCTTTTTGTATCCGGTCCTATTTTATAATAGCTGCTGATACGCCAGCCAATGACCCATACGATATGATCCCCATCTGCCAGAAGGGCTATTTTATCCCGTTCTTCAGCAGGTATTTTTTCATCGATCATAAAACGCCGCAGCGCCTTTTTGCTGCCTCCGGCCAGAGTAATGTAATCTCCGGTCTGCCTGGTCCTGACAACGGGCGTACCCTTTATTTTATCACAGTCAAACCATTTCGTATACATTTTTTGGGGAAATTCCATGGCTTTTTCGTAAGAAAAAACCTCAAATTCCGGCTCTGGAAGAGGAGTTTTTAACGTTTTCTTCACGCTGGCATCCTCTGCCTCATTTTCCCCGGTATCTTCATGTACCTGGATCTTTACCCCACTATATACTTTTTCTGCCTGCAGATGATAAGGAAGGCTGATCCTGCGTCCGGTCTGCTTCTCAAACAGCTTTACCGTCTGTTCTGCGTGGACCAGGCCCAGATCCTTTGCGGACCTGGCATATTGTTTCAAAAGCTCCATAATACTGTAAAGCTGGATCACCGGGTCTGCCTGCTTAAATGGCTCTTCCGGGATCATACAATGATCATCTGACAATGTGACCTGCTCCCTGATCCATGCTTCTGCCTGCTTTTTTAAATAGGCATCTGCCATTCCCGCCAGGTATCCAGCCCTTCGTATCCCGGCTTCTGCCCCCGGTGTTATCTCTTCCTTAATTGCCGGAAGAATGTGCCCGCGGATGCGGTTTCTGGCATAATGATCTGTATCATTGCTGGAGTCATTGACCCAGGAAAGCTTTTTTTCTTCCAGATACGCCAGTATCTCTTCTTTTTCCACATCTAAAAGAGGTCTTATAATGTTTTCCCGCACATAAGGGATACCTTTTAATCCTCCAAGCCCGCTTCCCCGAAACAGGTTCAGCAAAATGGTTTCCGCCTGGTCCCGGCTGTGGTGGGCCACTGCTATTTTAACCGGTCTCTTTGTTTCTTTTTCCCAGTTTTTTCCAGTTTCCTCCAGTGCCTGATACCGGATCAGCCGGCCGGCCTCTTCTTCTGACAGGCCATTTTGGGAAGCATATTGTTTTACATCTGCTTTTATCATATGACAGGGGACATGAAAAGCTTCACTGATTTTTTGTGAAAAGGCTGCGTCCCGGTCTGCTTCTTCTCCCCGCAGGCCGTGGTGAACATGCAGAGTCTTAAGCTTTAAGCCAAATTCCTCCCTCATATCTGCAAGCAGACTTAAAAGGCAGACAGAGTCTGCCCCGCCGGACAGCGCGATGATCACAGGATCACCTGGCTGCAGCATATGATGTTCTTTTATGGTCTGCCTTACTTTCTGTTCCAGCTTCTCCATGATGATTTTATCTTAGCTCCTGTGCTTTTTACTGCTTTTTCGCACTTTTAATATACCCGCATCTTTTCCCGTATGCAAGGGGCATTTACTTTAGGACTTTTACTTTTTCCACACCTGGACTGCCAGCACTGTCATATCATCTCTGGCCCCCGGCACAAAAGAAAGGGCAAAATCCAGCACCTGCTCTGCCACATCCTGAGGGGGCATTTCCTCCAGACTATCCAGAAACTGCCCCATGACCTGTTCTTTATCATCTCCCGGCAGCGCATCTAATACTCCGTCCGTTACCATGATCAGCTGGTCCCCGTCCCAAAGCTTCCGGGATAATAATACCGGCTCCGCCTGCTCCAGTGCACCTGCAGGAACCTGTCCCGCTTCTAAGACCTGTACACCTTCCTCACCGATCACAAAGGCTGCAGGTGCCCCCAGTTTGAATATTTCCAGGGCGCCTGTATACAGATCAATACAGCCTGCGTCAAGAGCCGCCGGATGCTGTTCCCCGCCTGTCAGCAGCAGCACTGTATTTACCAGCTTAAATGCAGAACGTGGGGCAAAACCAGTCTCCAGCAAGGTCTCCAACAATTCCACGATCCGCCTGCTCTCCCGGCTGGCCTCTGCCCCGCAGCCCATTCCGTCACACAAACTGAACATCACCTGGCTGCTGCCTCTTTCGCAGAAGCTGTAATTATCCCCGGAATACCGTTCTCCCTGTTTGGGAACCCCTGCAGCGCCCCAGGTCAGGTAATAATCCCCTTTTTCCTCAAACCGCACTGTTTCAAATTTCCGGGTAATAATGCTGCGGCTGTCTTTTGCCGGAAGCCAGGTAGTATCCGGGAAGACCTCTTCCAGCAGCTCTGCCGCATCCTTTGATGTGACGCATCGGCCATTTGTAGTCTTAGCCGTAAGATAAAGTTCCCTTCGGCCGCTGTCATATTCTAATAAAAGCATACTGTCCGCTAAAATGTGGTATCTGCGGAATGCCTTTTTTATAGCTCCTTTATATTCTTCCGTGATATTTTTAGCAGCATCGATCTGCCTGGAAAACTCGTCCAAAATCACCGCCAGCTCCCGAAACTGGGAAATGACCACGTCCCGGCTTTCTAAGAAACGGTTCTTCCAGGAAAGGTTCATGGCGGCCCTGGCAAAACTGCGGTTTAACTGTTCTAAATAATCCCGTTTCCTGCGGCAGTCCTTCTTAAAAAGCTCCGGCATGTCATCTGCGTTTATATGCCCGTTCTGCTCAAAGACCCGCAGAAGGTAATACAGATAATAACTGTCCTCTTTTTCACTGTCCTCATAAAGACTGCACCCGCCGCAGCTGCCGCAGACCAGTGTAGCGCAGGTCTGCATGGCAGCCAGTCCATCGTCCTTTGTAAGACTGCCTGTTTCCCCGGCTCCATCGTCAAAGGCTTTTGCCAGCTGCTCCAATGACTGTGCCATATCTTTTAACTTTCTGGCTGTATAATAATTGATCCCGTTTTCATTTCTGCCTGACAACACAAAAAATCCCTCCTAATCTGCGCAACATCCAGTATACGCACCTAAGAGGGAAATATCTGTCATATTTTCATGTTTTTTCCAGGAAATGTTTCGACATTTTCTGCAACCCTTCTGCCACATTTTCTGTGATTTTTCTGCATCTTATATTGTTTTACTTATTAGGCTTTAACAGGATCTCATCTGGATTTACCAGACCCAGCTTTTCCTTTGCAACTTCCTCTGCAAACTGCTTTGTCTTTACATAAACCTTGTATTCTTCCAGTTTTTTCGTCCGTTCTTCTTCGTCACGCAGCTGTGCCTCCAGCTGCTGTTCTTTCTGCTGATAATCCAGGTCCGACTTTTTCAGGGTTGAGCCCTTTGCATTTACTGCAACTGCAAGACAGATAACTACCATCGTAACGCCAAATACGGCCGTTCTGTTTGCCCGTCTTTCACGCTTTACGCGCTTTGATCTTCCGTAAGAGCTCATTTTGTTCGTCACCATCTTTTTTATTCGATTTTTTACTCATTTCTTTTTATTTTAAACCATTTACCAGCCTTTTTCAAGGCTGCGAACAAAAAACGGCTGACGATTTTATCATAAAGCAGCATTCCCAAAAACACACCCACGATCACGTACAGGCGCAGTCCCCCGTCATTCTGCTCATACAGCAGCATAAAGGTGATGACACCTGCATAGATCCAGAACAGAAAGTCTTCCAGCCCTCTTACAACAGAGCTGTGTTTTATCATAAGCCGCAGCACCCGCAACAGGTCATACACCAGCATCAGCCAGCCGCCTGTCATCAGGCTTAAAAGAAGCAGCCACGCTTCATAACGGATCTGCATGCTCATATAATACCCCTATTCAAACATTGTCCTCATTTCAATAATCGTGAAAAGAAAGATTCCCCGGACCGTTTAAGGGCCCCATTGGAGCTGTAATTTAGACTGTCCACCTGTCCTTCCAGGTCCAGTTCTCCCTTTTCCAGCGTAAGCCGTTTTACATGCAGCTCCTTTCCCCTTATGGTAAGAAGCCCCATTTCCGTATCCAGTACGATCTCATTTTCATCAAATGACACCACATCATTGACCCCGGTCACAGAACCTGCATGCCTGTCCGAAAGCACCAGACGGTGAAGCCGCCCGGATGATACTTTTTCTTCCATAAAAATCACCCCCATATATTAACTTATTGGCCTGCTCTGAGCTTTCAGAGTATGTATCAGTTAAATATATGGGGGAATGTCATCCTTTATTCATAGAGAGCCAGACCTGCTTTCAGGTTTTCTATCACTTTTTCCTTAAGTTTCTCCGGTCCTATTACCTTACAGTCTTTACAGTGGTGGGTGCAGAAAATAGCAGCGCCCATAAGACTTGCCTTTGCCGTCACATGGATCCAGTCAGGATGATCCGGGTCTTTTATATCACGGGACTGGATGCTCCAGCCAAAATCATCGATCAGGTTGTTGATGATCGCCGGGCTGCAGCTTAAATGGATCCGTACCGTTTCATCGGAATACATGACCGGGTGGTCGTTGCGGTATTCACTGGCCTGAAAGACCTCATGGGCCGCATCCCGGAAATAGGGAAGAAGCTGATCTGGCAGCGGTTTTCTGGGTTCATCCAACATCCGGATCTGCAAAATACGGTCAATGCGGAAATTCGTCAGTCCGTCAGGATATTTGGGATTTCCTGCTATCAGATAATAATAGCCGTTGCTGGACATAACAGCATAGGGATCAATGGTCCGCAGGTTTTCGCTGGTAGGCGCCAGTTTCAACATTTTATCATAGCGCCCGTAAAGAACAGACAGTTTTTTCCTTTTACGGATACTGTCTCTTATAACAGAAAGACTGGCGAAAATGTCTGTTGCATGATTTTTCAGTTTTGGATCAGCAAATGCAGTGTAAAGAGACTGCTCCCGGCAGTCGAAGGGCTTTTTATGCTCCAGATCAGACACGATCTCCCTTGTTTTTTCCGCAGACAGATACTGATTAATGGCAACTGTACTTTGAAGCAGCTCCAGCTCTTCCGGCGACATTTCATCTTCTATGTAATAATATAAGACGCTATTTTCCGGTATTTCTTCCTCTGGCAGACAGATCCGGTAGCCATTTTCATTTTTATTGTCAACTTTATTTTCCTTCCGGCACCGAAACAGCCTGCAGCACAGATACTGCCTGAAAAAAGAGCCTTCCTCCTGCCCTGCAGACAACATCTGGTCTGTAAGGATCTTCATATGGTTAAAAACTGTCTTTCGATCCAGATCAATCCCCAGTTCCTTTAATCGGCGGTGGACCATAGGAGCCGAATAAGGCTTTTTAGGGGAAGCATCCAATTTCAGGATATTGAAAATATAAAGCATAGTCAGCTGATTATACCGGGAAGCCATGAGTCTCTGATCTCCTTTTACTCTTTTTATACACGCTTTCTCATTCTCTTTTACAAGTATACAGGAAAGATATAGAAAAAACAAAATTTTTCAAAATCAGGCAATTTTGCATAGTTTAAACCGTTATAGTAAGGGCGTAAACAAAAGAAAACAGCATTAAAAGCATAGAAACAGATACAGATAAAGGAGCGGATCCTATGAGCGAAAAAAAGAACCTGATCGTACCAAAACTTCAAAAACAAAATCTGGGTAAAGTCAATCCCCAGAAAGCTGAGTATTTATATATTTCCAAAGATTTTTGCAAAAAAGGACTTTCACAGATCATAAAAGACGGCGGAGTGCAGTTTAAAGAGATCCAGAAATTTGTAAATAATACCCAGGAGCCGCAATATATCCTGGTACACGCTTCCAAACTGGAAGAAGGATACCTGGCTGTCAGCCTTTTAGCAGGTATCTACAATGAGATCCACAGTCGCGGAGCATGGGAAGACGGGATAGAACCCGACATCCAGTGGTCAGAGAGCTGGCAATGCCTCCCCATTATTCCATTTAAAGACGCTGATGACTATTACAACTGGCAGGAAAACGACTTCTCCTCTTTTGGTAACTCCTTTCTGGCCAGCCAGAAGACAAATGACAACTTTGTTCCTTACTGGGCAGAAAATGAGGATAAACCTATCTGCATTTCTATGGAGGATATCAGTTTTTTCAGGAGTGAGCCGATCATTAATACTTTAAATAGCTTCCGCAGCAATGAACAGATCTACGTCCTGATCCTTCACAAAGAAAATGACTTCGACTCCTTTGGTGGATTTGGCGGACTTAGCGGATTTGATACCTTTGATTCAAATGAGGATAAAAACCTGAACCAGATCATCTTAAGCCTTACCGCAGAAGAACTGGAAATACCAAAAACAAGCTCTGTTTCCCTCTACTATGAAAATATCTGGAAACAAATGGTCGCAGACAGCGGCTGTAAGCTGGAACGTAAATTTTCAGTTCATGATTTTTTACTGGATATTGAAAAAATGAACAAAGAGTTTTCCTATGATTTTTTAGATAAGATCTTAAAATATGCCCTGCGAAACCGGGAACATGGCATCCTTCGCAAAAATGATTTTCAGTTTATGGAACGTTTTGCAGGAAAACGTGGACCTGTGGAGCAGCAGACTGAAAGCCGTTCTGCTATCCGCTGCTTAAGAGAAGACCTGATCGGTATGGAACAGGTAAAAGAACAGGTCATGGAAACCGTCCAGGTTATGAAATTCAACCGTCTGCGCAAGGAAATGGGCTTAAAAAAGAGCAGCTACCACAACGTCCACATGATGCTTGGCGCCCCTGGAACTGCCAAAACAACGGTAGCAAAATTAATGGGAAAAATCATGGAAGAAGAAAAGCTTCTGCCTGGAAGCCAGTTTACCTGCGTAAATGGCGCGGAATTAAAAGGCATGTACGTAGGCCATTCCGCTCCTAAAACAAAAGCTTTATTTGAAGAAAATGACATTATCGTTATTGACGAAGCCTATTCTCTCACCGGCGACCGCAGTGAACCGGACTCCTTCAGCAGAGAAGCCATTGCCCAGCTGGTGATCGAGCTGGAAGAACATGCCGAAGATAAACTGGTGATCTTTGCCGGATACGGCGGAACGGATGTGGATGAGAAAAATAATAAAATGAAGGAGTTTATTGATGCCAACCCCGGTATTAAAAGCCGTATCAACTCTACTTTTTATTTTCCATCCTATACAGCACCGGAAATGGCTGAGATCTTTAAAAAGCATGTGGAAATGAGCGGTTATGAACTGCCGGAAGGCTGGAAAAAACCCATCGTTGATTACTTTCTGACCCGGGTAAATGACGAAAACTTCGGAAACGGCCGTGAGGCCAGAGCCTTATTTGAAAAAGTCTCTGTCCAAATGGCAAAACGGCTCATGGGCAGCGCAGACGGCGGCCCTCAGAATGCCATTACAGAAAAAGCCGCAAAACAATGCCGGATCAGCGACATTGAAGGCGCGATCCGGCGGGCAGTGGAAGAAAATAAACAGATCTCAGGCCGTGTGAAGGTGCATAACAGAATTGGCTTTTAATCCCCCTCGCACATTCATAGAAGGATTAAGTTCCAGACAGGCAGCTACATAAGTAGATAAAGTTACATTTTCCAGATCATGATCCGGGACCAAGCTGCGATAACGGTTTTTCTTAAAGCAGAAAAGCCGGATACTGCAGTAATCGGTCCCGGAAGTGGTCTGATAAAAATCATTGAGAAACCGCTTTACTGTATCTGGGGAAACCATTTTCTGAGGAGCTGTCACATGATCATATCTGCGGTTAATGATCTCAGTCAATTCCGACACTGTAACCGGCGTATGCAGCTCCAACAATGTGTTTAAAATAAAGATCCCATTTAAACGGCTGGTAAACAGTGTATTCATAAGCAATTCCTCCTTTGCTATCTCTGTTACCAGATCATAGCAAAGGAGTTGGGGAAAAATTTCCCCAGGCACCATTTTCGTCTACGCAGTAATCATCTGGTGTCCCCTTTCGCTTATCTTTATCCCTTACACCACGCCAAAAGCATTTCTTTCATATATTCCAGTTCCTGTGTATGGTCCGGCTTATTGTCATTGGCCCAGATGATACCCTGGGCATAACGCTCCGCTACTGCCAGCATGGCAATGGCTACGGTCGTAAATAACTGCTGCTCTGAAATATCCGTGCGGATGCTCTTATCCTCTTTCGCCCGCTCATACAGCTTGTGATACATGACCCGCAATGGCTTTAACACATCCAGATGCTCGTTTAATGCCCCGCCTTCGATCCCCTCATGATAAAGGAAATTTTTATAATTGTTGCTGAAACGCAGCATTTCCGGCTGTTCCCTGTATAGCTTTATGATCATATCCAGATAAAATTTAATATATTCATATGCCGTAAATTTTTCAAAGAAATCCGGTCCATTCTGCTCCAGTACCTGCTTCCAGACATCCCCCCATATCTTTCCGCTGATCGCCACTACCAGCTTCACCTTTGTCTGGTAATACTTGTACATAGTCGCAACGCCCACATCTGCTGCATCTGCCACCTTCTGCAGGCTTACATTTTCGATCCCATATTTTGAAAACAGTTCAAATCCCGCTTGCATCAGCTGTTCTTTTCTGCGCGCAGCCTCTCTCTCGTCACGTTCCGTATTCCTCGCCATACCGTCCTCCATATTTATTTAAAGTTTCACTACACAACTGAGTTGACACTCTATTTGTATTATAGATTAAAACTATTTTTCAGGCAATAAAAAACCACGGGCATACCATAGAATTTTTGTGGTATGCCTGTGGTTTTAATATTCGCCCTGATCAGTCTTTCTCATACTGTTCAATCAGACACCTTTCCACTGCATTGGTCAGCTTTCTATTTGCATAAAAGGCAGTTTTTAAATTGTTTTCGGCGTGAGCCATTTTTCTATTGTTGCAACGCTAAAGCCAATAGCCTGTGCTATCTGTTCCAAAGTAATTCCCTGCGATTTTAAGTTCTTTGCTGTCATCAGAGCCTGTTCCTCACGGCCTTCTGCGCGACCTTCTACACGGCCTTCTGCACGACCTTCCTCTCGGCCTTCCGCATAACTCTCATTTCTCAGATCTTCCATGACCTTACACATTTCACTCACTCCTCAAACAATCCTCCTACAGATACTCAAACATCTCTTTCGCGTCTTCCTTACGGATAGCGTCCTGCACGCTTGTGACCTTTACTTTCACGGCCTTGGTGCCAAACGCGATCTCGATCACATCGCCTGCCTTAACCTCCGCGCTGGCTCTTGCTACTTTATCGTTAAGCATTACACGGCCGCTGTCGCAGGCTTCGTTGGCTACAGTCCTTCTTTTGATGATGCGGGATACTTTCAGGTATTTATCTAATCTCATATAACCACTCTTTCTAACATTATAATACCATTATAATACAAAAAACCCTCCATGATGCAAATGTTCACGGAGGGAATTCTACTCATTTTCCAGAAATCATTGTAATTAAAAATCAATTACTTATTGATCTCGTCCTTTAAAGCCTTACCTGGTTTGAACTTAGGTGTCTTGGAAGCTGCGATGGTCATGGTCTCGCCGGTTCTTGGGTTTCTTCCTTCGCGTGCTGGTCTTTCGCTGACTTCGAAGTTACCGAATCCAACTAACTGAACCTTTCCGCCCTTTGCCAGTTCTTCTGCTACTGCATCAGTAAAAGCCTTAACTGCCTTTTCTGCATCCTTTTTAGAAATTTCTGCCTTCTCAGCTACTGCTGCGATTAACTCTGTCTTGTTCATCAATGTTTTCCTCCTAAACCGGATCCGAAAAAACAGGTTCGGACCGTCTTTATTCTTGTCAGTGATACCTTATCATTTATATCTGCTTTACTATGATTTGTCAAGGTTTTTTGGCCTTTTCCTGCATTTTTATCCGGGCCCAGATAGCCTCCCCTTCCTCGGCCGAATTTATCTTCTCTCCGCCGAATACCCAGGGGTGTCTGCGCACCATTTTTTCACAGATGCCGTTGATCACATCATCTACAGAAAACAGTCCCTCTTCCTTCGCGATCTGGCTGTTTAACATCACCTGGAAGAGCACATCTCCCAGTTCTTCGCACAGATTTTCCATGTCCCTGTTATCCACTGCCTGGACCGCTTCCTCTGCCTCTTCCCGCATATATTTTCGCAGGCTTTCAAAGGTCTGTTCCCGGTCCCACGGACAGCCGTCTTCTGCCCGCAGCTTTGCAGTGATCTCTACCAGATCTTTAAATGTATACATGATACAATATCCTTTCTCATCAACCCGTCTTCATCCTCTTAATGACCTTCAACCGGGTAAATTCTTCCCTTTCCTTCTCTTCCAGCGCATTGGAAATGGACTTGGACAGCTCTTCATAGTGAGGAATGGTAATGTTCTTTAAGGCATTTGCACGCTTCTGGGTCTTCTTAATGGAATTTGCCAGCCGGTACGCGGAGTTTTCCACCATAGACAGCTTAATGGTCAGCTCCTTCACACGTTCAAACCGCTCTCTGGCAATATCTAATGCCTCA
>JBNMGK010000314.1:0-3478 GCA_050872205.1 Enterocloster sp. | reverse complement strand
TAAAAGCAAAAATTCCACATTTAATCCCATGCTCCCTGTGGGAGACAGCACAGCAATACGACGCATTATCATTACCTGAAAGAGAGAAGGAATATCTCCCATTGTGGTGATCACTGGACAGCAGGCAGATATAGTGGAGAAACATATTTCCAATCTTCAGGTGATCTGTCTTAGGAATGAGCAGTATGCTGTGACCCAGATGTTTTCCAGTATCTGTATGGGTCTGAATTATATAGAAGACCTTTGCGACCGTGTGTTTATTCTTCCTGCGAAGTTTCCCGTTTTTCTCCGGGAAACGCTGCAACGGCTGATGCAGTCAGAGGCGGATGTTGCCCGCCCTGTGTTTGGAGGGCACAGGGGACATCCGGTACTTATTTCTTCGAAGGTGCTTCCTTCTATCGTTTCTTATCAGGGAGACGATGGGTTAAGAGGAGCTCTCCGCCAGGCAGCAGAAGTTTTTCGTGAAGAAAATATTCCCGTTGAGGATCAGGGGATCATCCGGGCTATTGAAACAGAAGGTGACAGCAGCGCTGATTTTATACGCAGGCAGCAGATCCAGATCCACCCAAAGGTTTTATTTGGTTTAGAGCGGGATGATATATTTTTCAATGCACAGACAGCCCATTTTTTGCAGCTTACCTCTCACACAGGTTCCATGCAGACAGCCTGTAAGCAGATGCATATGTCCTATACAAAGGGCTGGAAGATCCTGCGGGAGGCAGAAAAACAGCTGGGCTTTCCACTTTTATTTTCCCGTTCCGGAGGCAGTGACGGTGGTTCTTCCAGGCTGACGCCTAAGGGAGAGGAATTTTTAAAAAAATATACAGAAATGGAAGAAGAACTGCGAAAAGAAGGGGAGCGTCTGTTTGAGCTTTACTTTGGTCAGAAATGATGCTATACTAAAAAAGCAATCTAAAAGCGCAGTTTGGAGCTTTATGCAAGCGTTATACAGGAACTGTCCGGCATGATCGGAAGAAGACCTGTGAAAAGCCGGTACGGCCATTGCCCCGGGATGAGAGTCCTGGAAATGGCCCACCGGTTTTTTTGTTACAGCGTTATATTTAATTAAGAATAACGGAGGAAACTATATGGGGGAAAGCAGGCTTCATTACGGAATGTCACTGAAGCTTTACTTTGAGGAAAAGGCTTTTGGACCGGGAATGGTCATGCTTCTTCGGGAGGTGGAGCGCACCGGTTCCCTGCAAAAAGCGGCAAAGTCCATGAATATGGCTTACAGCAAAGCCTGGAAGATGTTAAAAGGGGCAGAAAAAGAATGGGGATTTGCCCTTACAGACCGTGAAACCGGGGGGAAAGATGGCGGTGGTTCTACACTGACACCGCAGGCTAAGCGGCTGATCGAGGCATACGTAGGCTTTAAAAAGGATGCAGTTGATCAGCTGGATCAGTTATTTGCACAGTATTTTTCAGAGGAAAAGGTAGAAGAGATAAAAGGAATGGAGGGATAAAATGGAACCACAGGAGATCGTTTTCTGTAAAGGCGGCGGCTGTACAGCCAAGCTGGGACCGGGAATACTGGCAAGAGTGTTAAACAACCTGCCAAAGACCTATGATCCAAACCTGCTTATCGGCTTTGACGGTTCCGATGACGCAGCAGTATATAAGCTTACCGATGACCTGGCTATTGTACAGACACTGGATTTCTTTCCTCCTATGGTGGAAAATCCTTATATTTTCGGCCAGATCGCAGCAGCCAATGCTTTAAGTGACATCTACGCTATGGGCGGTGATGTGAAAACGGCCTTAAATATCGTGTGTTTCCCGGAAGCCATGGATCTAAACATCCTGGGAAAGATCATGTTAGGAGGCAGTGAGAAGGTAAGAGAAGCAGGGGGAGTTCTTGCAGGGGGGCATTCCATTGCTGACAGTGATGTAAAATATGGCCTGTCTGTAACAGGGGTGATCCACCCGGATAAGGTATTTGCCAACAGCGGCTGTGAAGTGGGGGATGCGCTGATCCTTACAAAGCCTCTTGGCGTGGGGATCGTATGTACTGCATCCCGTATGAAGGCAGCTTCTAAAGAAGCCTATGACCTGGCGGTAAAGTCCATGACTACTTTAAATAAGTATGCTTCTGAGATTTTACGAAAATACCGCCTTCACGGCTGTACCGATGTAACAGGCTTTGGATTTTTAGGTCATCTATGTGAAATGGTCACAGAACAGGCTACAGCAAGGATCTATAAGAATAAAGTGCCCTATATCCCGGAATGTGAGGACTATGTAGAAGAATTTTACCTGACTGCCGCAGCACAGAGAAACAGGAACCATGTACAGGATAAGGTGGAATTTAGAAACTGTTCCTTTGCAATAGAAGAGATTTTATACGATCCACAGACTTCCGGTGGACTGTTAGCATCTGTAAATAAAGAAGATGTTCCGGCAATTATGGAAGAACTTGAAAAACTGGGACTTCCCTGCGGCGTAGTAGGAGAGATAGTACCGAAGCAGGAGAAGGCAGTTATCATCCAGTGACAGGTGTGACCGGCCGCCCTGAGGGCGGCAAGGTCAGCCACAGTATATGTCAGCAAACCGCCAACGGCGGTTTTGGATATCAGATTTATAGAAAGAGAGGAAATCAACCATGAGATTAGATGAAAGAGGAAAACAGTGCCCATTACCAGTTATTGAAGCAAAGAAAGCTTTAGAATCATCAGCACCAGGAGAAAAAGTAGAAGTAGTAGTAGATAACGAGATCGCAGTCCAGAATTTAAGCAAAATGGCAGATCACAAAGGCCTTGCAGTATGCTCTGAAAAGACAGGAGAGCGGGAATTTGTTGTTACCATTACTGCTGGTGAAGGAAATGGTGAAGCAGCCCAGGCACCGGCTGCAGCAGAAGAAGTGACCTGCACACCAGATGGCAGAAGAAAAGGCATGGTAGTAGTCCTTTCCTCCAACCAGATGGGACAGGGAGACGAGGCTTTAGGAAAGCTTTTGATGAAAGGCTTTGTATTTGCGCTGACCCAGCAGGATATGCTGCCGGAAACCATTCTTTTATACAACAGCGGCGCTTTCTTATCCTGTGAAGGCTCTGATAACCTGGAAGATTTAAAGAACTTAGAGGCTCAGGGGGTGGAGATCCTTACTTGCGGTACCTGCTTAAACCACTATGGACTGGCAGAAAAACGTCAGGTCGGCGGTGTTACCAATATGTATGAGATCGTAGAGAAAATGACTAAGGCCAGTGTAGTAGTACGTCCATAAGGCATTTTTGAATAAAAGTATAATTTTTCAGGAGAAGATAAATATATGATACAAAGAAGTGAACAGCTTGTAATCGTAAGAGGAGGGGGAGATACTGCTACCGGCACCATAAGTCGGCTTTTCCGCAGCGGATATCCGGTAGTGATCTTAGAAATCGCCACTCCTTCTGCGATCCGCCGCCAGGTGGCTCTTTCAGAAGCTGTTTATGACGGGGAGAGCAAAGTAGAGGATGTAACCTGCATAAAGGTAGATTCC
>JBNMGK010000418.1:0-2282 GCA_050872205.1 Enterocloster sp. | reverse complement strand
GGCGCACCTCTTCCAGCTGTTCAAAATCAAGGGAAAGGGGTTCTAATATCTGCCGCAGTCTTCTGGGAAACAGTGCTGTTATTTCAACTTTTTCCATTGCCATTTTTCTGTACCTCTAACTCCAGTATATGAGAGCAATGGGATTTTATGACAACCCTTCTCTTACTTGTGATAGGGTTCCCCTGCTATGATCCTGAAACCTCTGTAGATCTGCTCTAAAAGAACCACCCGCATCAGCTGGTGAGGAAAGGTCATTTTAGAAAAACTAAGAGCATAATCCGCCCGGTCCATAACCGCTTTTGAAAGCCCCAATGACCCACCAATAACAAACACCAGATGTCCTTTTCCTTCCACACCCAGTTTCTGCATCTTGTCCGCAAGCTCCTCACTGGAAAGCATCTTTCCCTCGATCGCAAGGGCTATCACATAAGCCCCTTCCTTGATCTGGGCCAGTATCCTCTGCCCCTCTTTCTCCTTGATCTGCCGTTCCACATTCTCACTGGCTCCATCCGGTGTCTTCTCATCCGCCACCTGGATGATCTCCAGCTTACAATACCGGCTTAACCGCTTGCTGTACTCTGCAATAGCATCTTCAAAAAAACGTTCTTTTATCTTTCCTACTGTAATTAATGTTATCTTCACGAAAGTTCATCCTCAGTTTTATAATCGTATATGCGGCCCCTATTTCGCAGCAAAATAATACCCAATACCCCACTTTGTATGTACAAACTTAGGATCACTTGGTGTGGGCTCTACTTTTTCTCTTAATCTTCTTACATGCACGTCAACGGTTCTTACATCGCCGCTGTCCATGGCCTTGTTTCCCCATACATAATTAAGGAGTGCTTCACGGCTGTATACCTTATTTGGATTGCGTACCAGAAGCTCTAACAGGTCAAATTCTTTGGCTGTAAGGTTGATCTCCTTTTCGCCGATAAATACCCGTCTTCCTTCTGTATCCATCTTCAGGTCACCTGCACCAATGTACTGGTTGGCCGGTTCCTCCTTTTTCTGGCGTTTTGCCTTCATGCTGCGGCGGATGATAGCGCGGATGCGGGCTTTTACCTCCAGGATATTAAAAGGCTTGCTGATATAGTCATCGGCACCGTATTCCAGTCCCAGGATCTTATCCATATCACTGCCCTTTGCAGTCAGCATGATCACCGGCATATCAGAAAATTCCCGGATCGCCTGACAAACCTCAAAACCGTCATGCTTTGGAAGCATTACATCTAACAGCACAATATCATATTCCGTCTTTTTAGCCATTTCAATGGCCTCTTCCCCATCATAGGCGCAGTCTACTTCATAACCGTCCTGCTCCAGACTGAACCGTATGCCTTTTACGATCAGTTTTTCATCATCTACTACTAATACCCGTGCCATTTTCAAGCTCCCCTTATCCTCTATCATTTCCCTATAGCATCACCAGGCAGCCAGAAGCCACAAGGCTGCTATACGGTTATATTATCTTTTATCTTATTAAATGCATTTTCCTTGATACCGGACACTTTCATCACATCTTCAATGGTCTGAAAATTTCCAATCTCTTCCCGGTAACGGACAATTGCCTCTGCCCGCGACTGACCGATCCCTGAAAGGGTCATCAGTTCTTCCACACTGGCTCTGTTCAGATTAACTTTGCCGCTTTTTTCCGGTGTTTCAGGCATCCCGGCAGTCACATTTCCTTTTTCCATCCACTGCCCGGCCTGTTCCTCATCCGGGACCATAATACGCATCCCGTCTTCCAGCACAGCCGCCAGGTTCAGCGCGTCACTGACGCCTTCCTCCGTAATACCGCCAGCCATATCAATAGCTTCATAGAGCCTGCTTCCCTTTTTTAAAGGATAAACTCCCGGCAGCTTTACCTGACCGCACACATGAATATAAATGAATTCTTCCGCTTCAGTCTCAGGAATATCCACATCCAGTTCCACCGACTGCTCATCAGAAACGGCCTCATCACTGCTTTCAGCCACTGTTTCCAGGAAAATTTCATCCTGACCAGTCTTTTTGCAGCCTCCACAGACAAACACAGCTGCAGCAAAAGCCGCAGCCAACAGTATATTCCTCTTTAATGATACTAACGATACTATTTTTTCTAATCTTTTCAATGATATTCCTCCATGGAATACCATCTCAGCCTGCTATTACTATTTTATCGGAAAGCCCCCCTAAATACAAGCAGTAAATCTAACATTTTCTTTTCTTTTTCCTGTTTCTTTTTTTGCATTTTCCCCTTGGCATATCCTCAATATACCCAATCTGCAAAGGCCTCATTC
>JBNMGK010000193.1:0-5314 GCA_050872205.1 Enterocloster sp. | reverse complement strand
TTGCCAGGAGTGCTGCAGTAAGGATCAGATCCCACTGCTTAACATAAGAACCAACAAACGCCTGTACAGCAACCGGAAGAGTCTTAACCTTACCATTCTGTCCTAACATCAGAGAAGGAAGAAGGTAATCGTTCCAGATCCACATACCATTCAGAATAGTAACAGTAACAATAACCGGTTTCAGAAGCGGAAGGATAATGCGGAAGAAAGTTCCCTCAGGAGAACATCCGTCAATCGCTGCTGCTTCTTCCAGTTCATACGGAATACCTTTGATAAAACCAGTTAAGATAAATACTGTCATGGCACCACCGAATCCACAGTACGCAAATATGATACCAGGGATAGACTGCAGCATGCTGATTCCAAGGAATTTACCTACATCACGGAATGTAGAAACCAGAGGAAGCATAACTACCTGGAAAGGAATTGTCATGGATGCGATAAATGTCATATAAATAGCTGTAGACCATTTTGTCTTGTTACGGCAGATAACCCATGCAGCCATACCGCCGAATAAAGCAAGTAATACAAGGGAAACAACTGTAATAATCGCAGATGTTCCGAATGCACTCCAGAAACTGAAGTTAGAATTGTTGACAACGTTTGAAATATTTGTCTTAAACTGTGCAAAGCTTGCACCCACAAAGCTTACAGGATTTGCAACAATACCGTTTGCATTCTTAAATGTATTAATAAGTACCAGATAGAAAGGAGATAATATGTACGCTGCGATAACAATCGCAACAGCTGTAAGCACTACCTTTGGAGTTTTCTTCGTAACCATTACATTTCAACCTCCTTCTTATTGGAAATTCTAACCTGAATAATAGATACAGCAGCCAGGATAATGAAGAACAGAATAGCTTTCGCCTGACCAAGTGCATAATTGTTCTTGGTAATCGCTGTATTATAAATATTCAGAGCCAGCATCTGAGTACCGTTTGTCAGATAATTTCCGAAGAAACTTGCAACAGAACCTGTACCATTTGTCAGAGCCATGTTAACATCGAACTGTTTGAATGCAGATGTTAAGGTAAGGAATGTACAGATTGTAATTGTAGCTGCGATCATCGGAATCTTGATCTTAAATAATGTTGTAACTGCATTTGCGCCATCGATCTGAGATGCTTCCAGTACATCTTTAGGTACCTGTGTCAGACCTGTTACATAGATCAGCATGATATAACCTGCATACTGCCAGATATAAACAACAATGATAGCCATCATAGCTGTGTTTGTCTTTAACAGAAGTGAAATATTATTTGTCATCTTGATCAGTACGTTATTAAATACAAACTGCCATACATAACCAAGTACGATACCGCCGATCAGGTTTGGCAGGAAATAGGAAGCTCTGAAGAATGAGAGTCCCTTAATCTTAGAGGTACAGAGCAATGCAAGCATAAACGCCACTACATTTACCAGAACCATGTTCAAAACTACAAACAGAATTGTGATGATCAGTGACCAGAGAAAACTTGGTTCATTGAACATTGCCTTATAGTTTGTAAATCCTACAAATCCTGTCATCTTGATTCCATTCCAGTCTGTAAAGGAATAAAACACACCAAGGCATAATGGAATAATAACTGTTACTACAAATGTAAATAACAATGGAAATACAAATATAAAGTTAACGATGCTTCTGTGATGTTTTAATGTCGGGAATAAATACATTCCCAGTAAAATGCCGATTGCACCAATGATCAGTGCCGGACCTCTCCAGCCTGCTCCGCTTCCGGAAATATCCTGGATCAATGATGCTGCCAGTAAAATAATACCGGCGATCAGGCATACCATGGAAATTGCTTTTTTACTAGCACTGTTTGTATTCATTTTGCCTTCATCCTTCCTATTTCTTATTTCAAAGCAAAAATCAATGCGTCTTAGACTTTTTTGCGTACCTGGGTAAAGGTCTGTCGGACCTTTACTCAGGTATGCAGCGCAAATAAAAGTGGGCGGCAACATAAGCGCCGCCCATTAAGTTTCAATTATTAGTTTGCGTATGCACCCTGGATAACCTGTTCCAGTGTCTTAACAAATCCGGCTTCATCAAGGCTGCCAGATGCATAGTCAGCAAATACCTGACCTGTATAGTTCTGTGCAAGATCTTCTTTCTGCTCTAACCAATGCCAAGCAGATGTCTTTCCAGCAGATACATAATCAGTGACTGTCTGAGCAAATGGATCATCACCAACGATTGTGCAGGACTTGAACGGACTTACGAAACCTGCTTCTTTAACAAGAACTTCCTGAGCTTCATCTGTTGTCAGCCACTGAAGGAATGCTTCTGCTGCTTCTACATTACCATCTTTATATACTGACCACCAGGATGGAGAGTTTGTAAGGATTGTATCAATTCCGTCTTCAAATGCGTATGGAATCATACCAACTTCGAAGTTACCAGCTTCTTTATAAGCATCTGCATCATCACCTGTCATAGTTGCACCGATCCAGGAGCCCTGAGTAACGAATGCATATTTACCGGATGAGAAGTTAAGAATCTGCTGATCATATGTACCGGATACAAGAAGTGCCGGATCTGAATACTGATTCAGAAGACCTACAAAGTTAGCGAAATCTGTTAAACGATCTTCGTCAACCTTACCGCCATCCTTGAGCATATCAATATAAGTAGTGTCATCTCTGTCAAGACCTGCATCCAGATAGTTTCCAAATAAGTGGTTACCTGTTGACCAGTAAAGGTTAACTGGTTCTGCTGCATAACCTACAACTGCTGTCAGTCCAAGCTCATCTTTCTTGGAATCAATTGTCTCAAATGCTTCTTTGATTGCATCAGGACCTGTTAATGTAGAAGGATCAATTCCTGCTTTGTCAAGGATGTCTTTGTTATAAGCAAGACCGATTGCTTCTGTTGTATATGGGAAACCGATTGTACCCTGGCTCTCATCAACATAAGCTGCATCTGTGTCAGAAGCCCATTCCTGATCACTCATATCTACTAAAAGGTCTGTCCAGTTAGCGAAGTTTGCAGCACCGCCGTTTACGAAGATGTCAGGCATGTTATCTGACTGATAGTATCCTTTCAGAGTACCCTGAATATCGATTCCACCGCCCATGGATTCGATTTCTACTTTAGTTCCTGTTTCTTTCTCATACATCTCAGCTAATTTCTTTAACTGAGCGTCAACTTCGATCTTACCGTTTACAAGACGAATGCTATCTCCGTCTGCTGCCTGTACGGATACTGCTGCCGGAACCATTGATGCGATCATAGATACTGCTAAAAGTGTTGCAAATACTTTTTTCTTCATTTTCGTCACCTCGTCATTTTTTTAACTGTTTCTTTTTACCTTTTGCGCATAAGGTTTTTCGATAGTTGTATAATACCACTTTATCTCTGAAATAGCAAGGCCTTTTTCGCATAAGTTTGAATTTTTTTATCTTTCTTTTTCGTCATTTGTCAAATATGCACAATTTCTTTTTTTCATCTTATTACACTATATCCAAAAAAATGCTACTTCAAGGTCAAAAAAGTACATACTCTTTGGGTTGCGTCCTATAGCTTGCAATTCTTTCCTTTCACCAGACAGATAAAAAGCTCCTGTTCAGAACATTACGGAGTAATATCTTATAACATAATAAAACCGGCAAAAGCCGGAAGTCTTGCTTCCTCTTTTGCCGGTTTTTTTTAATTTTCTACTTTTAAAAATGTAGCGGATGCTGCCGGTACTTTCCATTTACCATCTACATAAGCTGCTTCTCCATTATTGGAATAGACTGACTGCGCATGCTGCGGAATCTGTGCATCACATTCCACATCCTGTCCGGATGGGTTGAGTACAATATAAATCGTCTCATCTTTTCCGGTTCTTTTGTATACTAACGGGTATGCAGATTCTTTTACATATACAAATTCCATAGGTGCTGTATTCTGTAATGCCTGATGTTCTTTTCTTACTGCGATCAGTTTCTTTACTTCATCATACAGGCTATTCTTTCCCGCAAGTGCGTCCTCTGCTGTCGGACGGTCTTCATCAGGATCGATTTGGATGTAAAGTTCCTCTGGTTTGCAGCTTGAGAATCCTGCATTTGCGCTGTGATCCCACTGCATTGGGCTTCTGGATCCTGTGCGGTTGAAACCACCCTCCACAGATTTGATTCCTGAGAGATATTTCATACCGATTTCATCACCGTAATAGATGAAAGGTGCACCAGGTACAGATAACAGAAATGCAAATGCGATCTTGATTTCTTCATCATCCAGAGTTTCTTTAATACGGACCATATCGTGGTTTCCGGATGGAATGCAGATCAGTCCTTCTCTGTTGGTAGCTGCATAGTTTTCTTCATAAGTTTTGACAAATTCAGAGATATCTCCTTTTCCTCTTCTGGAGAAATATGGTTCTTCTACACGGAACAGGTCAAGATAATGAGATGGCCCGAAATGAAGAAGGAAATCCATATGGAATCCGCCTCTTAATGAATGTCCCGGTTCGCCCCATTCTGAAAGAAGCGCACATTCCGGAAATTCTTCATCCATAAATTTACGGAAATCCTGCCATAATGCAATCGTTCCCTCCTGATCATCATCATTCTTTACCAGAGATCCGGCCATATCTACACGGAATCCGTCACATCCCATAGACATCCAGAAACGCATAACATCTTTCATCGCTTCTCTGGTCGCCATAGGTCCCGGTGCGTCCATTGGCTGCTGCCATTCTTTGTCACATCTTGCGAAGCCAAAGTTCAGAGCTGGCTGTACAGAGAAAAAGTTTACTGCACAGCAGCCATTTCTGTCTGAAAATCCTCGAATACTTCCTGTGATACTTCCTACATCTTTGAAATCATCCCATATATCATCGGTCCATACATAACGGTCTGTATATTCATTTTTCTCTGCTTTACAGGATTCTCTGAACCATTCATGATCTGTAGAAGTATGTCCCGGTACGAGATCAAGCAGGACTTTCATTCCTTTTTCATGAGCTTTCCGGAACAGTTCTTTTAAATCCTCGTTTGTTCCGTAACGCGGAGCTACTTTCTTGTAATCTGCCACGTCATAACCTGCATCATAAAACGGAGAAGCAAAACACGGATTTAACCAGATTCCGTCACATCCTAAGTTCTTGATATAATCCAGTTTGCGGATGATTCCCTGGATATTTCCGATTCCGTCCCCATCTGTATCCAGAAAAGTCTGTGGATAAATTTCATAAAATACGATGTTTTCTAACCATGATGGCATTCCCATTGTAAAAATCCTCCTTTAAATGTTTTTCTTTATATGCCTGCACAATTGATCATACAGAAAAATTTTCTGAAGCAAGAAAAAACTCTTGTCTTTTGC
>JBNMGK010000281.1:0-3888 GCA_050872205.1 Enterocloster sp. | reverse complement strand
GCTGTATAATGATCCTGACACCTGCGACTGCGTAGCCAGATATGTAGATGAATTACTGGGTGAGGGCACGTTTGTCCTTGAAGGAGACACAGCTTATGCTTCTGAAGATTTTTCTAACTTTTTAAGCAATGGAACCCCTGGCGCACAGCTGTTCCTGGTTGTGGGAAGTACACAGGACGGGGCACGTTATCCTATGCACAACCCGAAAGCGGTCTTTGATGACAGCCAGCTTTACCGGGGCGCTTCCACACTGGCCTGTGTTGCGCTGCGCTGGCTTGCGGAGCATTAAGAAAAAATGTAAAGGATAATAATCGTATGGAGAAGGACAGGAAATTTCTCTATTTAAGTGAACAGGATGTTCAGGCGCTTTTGACGCAGGAAGACGCGATCGCAGCAGCACAGGAAGCATTTCGCAGCGTAGGCAATGGGGCGATCACCATTGGCAGAATGACCCTTATGACCGTTGATCCGGCTGAAAAGAACAATTTTCATATCATGCCGGCGGTTATGCATGAGCGGCATGTTGCAGGAATGAAATGGATCGGGACTTTTGGGGCGCCACTTCCTGGATATCCCTTCAGCCTTGGAAATCTGGTCATTTTAAGCAGTACCGATACCGGTTCTCCGTTAGCTGTTGTGGGAGCAACAGGCATTACGGCCATGCGGACAGCAGGCGGACATGGAGTGGTGCAGGCAAAGCTTCTGGCAAATCCAGATCCTGAGCGTTTAAGCGTATTTGGCTGCGGGGTACAGGCAAAAAGCGGCATCTGCGGCTTTTTGCATCAGTTTCCAAGTATTAAACAGGTGCGGATCTTCAGCCGCAGCGAAGGGCCGATCGCAGCTGTCAGGGCACAGTGGAAGACGCGGGCGGAAGTTGTTTCCTGTCGGAGTGCAGAGGAAGCATTGGAGGAAAGTGATCTTGTGTTAATGGCCTCTGGCGCATGGAAACCGCTGCTTCGGGCCAAGCATCTGCGTCCGGGTATGACGGTCATCGGTATCGAAGGCTTCCGGGATATGGACCCGGAGATCTCACGTAGGGCAAAATGGTATCTGGGCTGCCGTGAGACAGATATTGACATTTTAGAAGATCCGGAGCTTAATCCGGACGGATCGCTGTCACTTTCTTATGTGTACGGCGATGTGGCACAGGTTTTAAATGGAAAGTGTGCTGGCCGGGAAGATCCACAGGAGATCATTGTTTCCACTCATATGGGAATGGGAGCCCATGATCTGTGCTGCGCGTACCGGGCTTATGAGAGAGCGAAAGAAAAAGGTATGGGTACGTGGCTGGAAATTTAAAAGGGAATAATAAATTCTAATTCAAATAAAAGAGCAGTTATCTGGAAATAATTTCCAAATAGCTGCTCTTTTTAAATTCATTTCATCAAAGCAGAGGCGATGTGTTACTCGTCGTCTTCGTTTGCCCCGGCATTATACTCATTTACATAGATCAGGTGGCTTCTTGACTCTTCTACGATATTTCGGACGGTCTCTGCTGTGAGAGGCATATCCTGAGGCTGTAATACCAGGCTTAAAGCGCATGGAAGATTGATGCCGCAGATCAGGTGCCGGTGATCGTTTACGTACGGGCAGAACTGCTGGTTTACGCTGCCTCCTAACATATCAGTCATCATTACTACTTCATCTTCCGGATCGAAGGAATTAAATAATTCTTTGATCTGGGTTGGAAGATCGGTGTCATCCATATAGGCACTGATGTCAATGATGCCGTCCATAGAAGTAAGAAAATTTAATGTGTCTTTCAGGCCATGGGCCAGTAAATGGTGGGAGGCGATAATATATCTTCTCATGGCGCTCCTCCTTACAATTCATAATTATATTTGTAAAAATGTGACGGAAATATTACAGTGACTGGATCAGGTGATCCACATAAAGTTCGGCTTCTCCCTGGGGGAATGGAGTCTGCATGCTTTCATAGCCTTTGCCGAATTCATCTTTTTCTACTATATAACCTGCACTGTAATTTGCATAGCCCCAAACAATACGCATAGGGGCATTAAAATGCTTTTTGATCTCCATTCCAAAGGTGGAGAACAGCTCTCCGGGAATGGTGATGATCTCCAGATTGCCTAAGTGGAAGATGACAGAGCGGAGTGTTACATTGACGCCTCCGGCCTCGATCTTTCTCTTTAAATGACGGACACCGGACCAGAGAAGCTTTTTATCATCCTCTGTAACAGCGGCAGCCAGTTTCTTTTCATCTTCCGCTAACTGAGCTTTCATGGCATCCAGGTCATAGGTCTGGTGAATGGTGTATTCAGTGGTCTTTACAGAGTCAACCTTTAACTCCATAGGAGTTTCTGTTTCTGCGAAAACATTTACCTGTTTCATGACTTCATCGCGGACACGCCACAGCTCTTTTTCATTGTTTCCCTGACGATACTGGCGGTTGCCCATATCACCGCAGGCGCCCTGCATGGTAATGAAAATGGTATTGTATTTCTCATCCAGTGCTTTGCCCACATTTCCTAAAAGGTCAGAACTGATCTTCATGTTGTGGATGCCAAGGACAGTTGGGTGACAGGTAAACTGGAACATGCCTGCAACTACATGGTTTTCATTACGGAACAGGATCATGTTAATGTCTTTATCACTTGGCTTGTCAATGTAATTACGATTTCCGTAAACACCTTCTACAGTTCCCTTTACCATATAAGGTGTTACTTCTAAGAAGCCACGGTCAAAACATTCATCTACAGCATCAAAAAGCTGTTTCATCACCAGTTCACGGTAAACTGCCTTGCGGTGGTTTCTGTCTTCTCCTTCATCTTCAAAACTGATATCAGGACCAGAATGAGTATGAATGGTTCCAATAATGATATTTTCCTTTGGAACAGAGCATTTTCCAGCAAGGACGGTGCGGGCATAGTCAGAAATGGGTTCCTCTAACCGGCACAGATCCAAAGTGGACCATATAAAAATCTCCCCGTCAATGCGCAGGACTAAGGTCCTGCAGTAAAGTTCATCTAAAACACCAATGGATTTTCCGGTGCGCATGGCGTAACCGCGCATGTACATGGGAAATGGAGGTGTGATATTGCGTTTGGCTGCGCTTACTTCAACCATATGTTAAATCTCCCCTTAACGCCTGAGTCATTTTCAGACGAAATTTGACAATGTTTTCACAAAACTTATTCAAAAGCGGTCCTGCCTGCCGGATAAGACAAGGCAGAACCGTTTTTACATGTTTGTTATGACAGAATTCCCAGTGCAGAGCAGATCATGGAGAAGACGATAACAATGAGGATCAGAGTAGTGATCTTCATGCCTTTCTTTCCAAGGAGCTTATACAGTACCAGGACAGTAGCTACAGAGATCATAGAAGGCATGATCTTGTCTAACAGGTCTGCAACTGCCAGAGTGACTTCACCCATTTGGAAGGTCAATGGGGTTTTGGCAGTTACAACGGTTGCGGACAGAGCGCCTACAACGGTAAGGCCCAGAACAGAAGCAGCATCTGTGATGCGGGCAAGTTTACTTCCCACTTTGGTGATCAGTTTGGTACCTTCACGGTATCCGATCCACATTAACTGGGTACGGATGCAGATGAAGATCAGGTTTACAATGAGCCACAGGATAACACCGATTGGGTTGCCCTCCAGAGCCATATATCCTGCAATAGAACCCATGATAGTAGGAAGCAGTGTCCAGAATAAGGTATCACCGATACCGGCTAAAGGTCCCATTAAGCTGACCTTGATATTCTGTACAGCGTCCAGGGAAGAGATTCCCTCTTTGTCTTCCAGAGCCAGAGTAGCACCAAGAACGATATTTGCCAGCCATGGCATAGTGTTGAAATATTTATAATGGTTGTTTAATGCTTCAACATATTCGTCATCATCTTTGTAGATCTTACGCAGCAGAGGT
>JBNMGK010000180.1:0-5533 GCA_050872205.1 Enterocloster sp. | reverse complement strand
CTTTACACTGTTAGCTGTTCCGCTGTTTATCCTTGCAGCAAACCTGATGAACGAAGGTGAGATCACTGAAAAGCTGATCGACTGCTGTAACTCTTTAGTTGGACACCTTCGTGGCGGTCTTGCTTATTCAAACGTACTTGTATCCATGATCGTTGCTGGTATCTCCGGTTCTTCACAGGCTGATACTGCTGGTGTTGGTAAGATCTTTATTCCTGCAATGGAGAAGCAGGGATATGATAAGGGAACATCTGTTGGTGTTACCGCAGCATCTTCCACATTAGGTTCCATTATCCCTCCAAGTATCACCATGGTAGTATACGCTGGTATCGCTAACGTAAGTACCGGTGCGCTGTTCATGTCCGGTCTGGTTCCAGGTATCTTACTTGGTCTGGCTATGATGGCAGTTGTTAAGTTCTACTCCAAGAGAAAGAACTTCCCTAAGTGTGACCGTGTTCCATTTAAGGAAGTATGCCGCAGAACCTTCCAGTCTCTGCCAGCACTGCTTACTCCTATCATCCTGATCGGTGGTATCGTCAGCGGTCTGTTCACACCTACTGAGTCTGCAGCATTTGCATGTATCTATGCATTATTAGTTGGTATCTTCTTCTACAAGACCATTAAGGTTAAGAACCTGCCACGTATCCTGATCGAGACTATGAAACTGTCTTCTCTGTCTCTGTTCGCTCTGGCTACAGCAAACGCATTAGGCGAGTTATTAGCTTACTATCAGCTGAATGTGATCGTACAGAATTTCTTCGCTAATATGCCAGGCGGAAGACTGGTATTCCTCCTTGTAGTAGTTGCATTCTTCATGTTTGTAGGTACTTTCATGGACGCTGTACCGGCAATGATCCTGTTTGTTCCGATCATTCTTCCGGCTGCTACTTCACTGCAGATCAGCCCGATCATCCTTGGTCTGATCATCGTTGTTACCCTGGCTCTTGGTCTGGTAACTCCACCTTATGGTCTGTGCCTGCTGATCGCTTCTTCTATCAGTGGTATTACCATTGAGGATGCATTTAAGGGAACTCTTCCTTACTTCTTATCCTCTATCGCAGTATTATTACTGTTAGTACTCTTCCCGAACTTCCGGCTGGCTATTCCAGCTACCCTGTTCCCGGGACTGTTCTAAATAAAAGATCAGAATATAAAATTTAAAAATAGAATTGCCGTGAGACAGAGTGTTTCACGGCAATTTTTTTATGGATTTTATTGCAGTTTTTTGTAACGCCTGACATTGCCTGACTGTTATAGATGTGTTAATATAAGAACAAAGCGAAAACAAGCGAATGACACAGAAAGGGGACATAAGAATGAGCTTGCTGTGGCTGGACTATGAAAAAGTTTTGGATATTATATACCGGAAAACGCAGAAAACAGGGTCTCACGATTTGAAACGGAGATTAACCAGTTCCTGGAAAGCTTTTTTCCAGAAAATGGAAGAAGTTTAAGAACTGAGCTTTGGATCGTAAATGAAAAACAGAAAGTGAGGGAGTATATATGAAGGAATTATTATTTATGAAACCGGTATTTAAGGAAGCTGTCTGGGGTGGAAAGAAGCTTCGGGAAGATTTTGGATATGAGATACCGGGAGATGATACAGGAGAGTGCTGGGGCATTGGTGCCCATAAAAACGGAGACTGTACCATTGCAGAGGGAACTTATAAAGGAGAACATCTGTCAAAGCTGTGGACAGAGCATCCGGAGCTGTTTGGAAATGAGGACGGAAAGTACGGCAAAGAATTTCCTCTTCTTATTAAGATCATTGACGCAAAATCAGACTTAAGTATCCAGGTCCACCCGGATAATGATTATGCAAGGGAGCATGAAAACGGTTCTTTGGGAAAGACGGAATGCTGGTATATTTTAGACAGCGAGCCGGGAACGAAGATCGTTATCGGTCATCATGCAAAAGATAAAGAGGAATTAAAGCAGATGGTAGAAGAGAAGCGGTGGAAAGATCTGATCCGGGAAGTGCCGGTAAAAAAAGGTGACTTTTATCAGATCAATCCAGGCTGTGTCCATGCTATTAAAGGCGGTACTGTTATTTTAGAGACACAGCAGTCCAGTGATATTACCTACCGGGTATATGATTATGACAGAAAATGGAACGGAAGCTTAAGAGAACTTCATGTAAAACAGAGTCTGGATGTGATCAAAACTCCATTTGAACCTGCAAAAGACCAGAGAAGCATCACACATACAGAAGGCGCGGATCTGGAACATCTGGAAACATGCCCCTACTACACAGTGGAAAAATATGATATCCATGGAACCTGGGACTACACCTTTGAGGCTGGTTTTGTAAATGCCAGTGTGATTGAAGGAGAAGGAAGCATAAACGGCAGAAAGATCAAAAAGGGGGATCATTTTATTATTCCGGCCGGATTTGGAAACTGCCAGTTTGAGGGAAATATGAGTCTGATCTGTTCCTGGGTATAGTGAACAGAAAATTGTCGGGGACAACTTATCATTGCTTTTTGATCCGTTCGGTGTTAGGATAGCTTTATATCGAGTTAAGAGCAAATGGTGCCAGTTATGGGTGGACCAGTCGTTATAGACGACCTTGGTCTGTGCATAAAGGGGGTAAAAGGGAAGCAGGGGAAGTGCCTGCGCGATCTCGTCACTGTAAGCTGTCAATGGGATCTGAAGATGTATTTTCCAGATCTGCTGCATATAAAATGTGGATAGAAATGATGCAATATCCGCCACTGGGAAACCGGGAAGGCAGTTTTATATGTGGAAAGCAGCAAGCCAGGAAACCTGCCATTTGTTGGTACAGGAGAAGGTTCATTCCGGGTCACGAGTAATTGATCGTGCCGGTCCTGGATATGATCATAGTTGTGTTTTGACCAGGTCATTTATGTTCAGGATTTCTGACTCACAACAGGAAAATGGACTCCTGCGCCCTGCCGGGATATTCCCGGATCGATACATAATTATTATGTGTCTTAGGACAAGGAGGAAAATGAAAATGAAGTTGAAAAAAGCCATGCTGCTTTTCGCAGCGGCAGCAGTAGCTGCAGGTACCGTAGCAGGATGCTCAGGAAGTACAAAAGAAACTACAGCGGCTTCCGCAGCAGAGACAAGTGCCCAGGAAACAGAAGAAGAGACCACAGCAGAGGAGACAAAGGAAGAGGAAACAGCTGCTGAGGAAGAAGAGGACGAAGAAAACTACGATACAGGAGATGCAGCATTGGACAACACAAGAAATCAGGATGAGATCGGAGAAAAGGAACTTTTAGTTGTAAGCTTTGGAACCAGCTACAATGACAGCCGCCGTTTAACCATTGGCGCAATTGAGGATGCCATTGAAAAGTCACAGCCTGACTTTTCTGTAAGAAGAGGCTTTACCAGCCAGATCATCATTGACCACGTAAAGAAGAGAGATGATGTTGCCATTGATAATGTAACAGAGGCTCTTGACCGTGCAGTAAAGAATGGTGTAAAGACCCTGGTTATCCAGCCAACCCACCTTATGAATGGTCTGGAGTACACAGATCTGGTAAATGAAGTAGCTGAAAATGCAGATTCTTTTGAACAGGTAGCTGTAGGCGAGCCATTACTTACTTCTGATGATGACTTTAAGGCAGTGATCCAGGCGATTACAGACGCAACTAAGGAATATGATGACGGCGAAACCGCGATCTGCTTCATGGGCCATGGTACAGAGGCTGATTCCAACCAGGTATATGCCAAGATGCAGGATATGCTCACAGAGGAAGGCTTTGAGCACTACTATGTAGGTACTGTAGAAGCAACTCCAAGTCTGGAAGATGTAGTAGCAAAGGTAAAAGAAGGTTCCTATAAGAAGGTTGTATTAGAGCCTTTAATGATCGTTGCAGGTGACCACGCAAACAATGATATGGCAGGCGATGAGGAAGGTTCCTGGAAGACCACCTTTGAAGAAGCTGGTTATGAAGTAAACTGCCTTGTAAGAGGCTTAGGCGAGTTAGAACCGATCCAGCAGCTGTTTGTAGAGCATGCAAAGGCAGCTGTTGACAGTCTTGCAAAATAATCGATTTTGCATTAAGATGCTAGGTTAAAATAAAAAAGGCGGTCAGAGAAAATTCTGGCTGCCTTTTGTTGCAATGCATATGGAAAAGGTGCCAGTGATGTGTCTGGCAGTGGACATATGTACACTGAGAAAGATGGTAAAAAGATGAAGATAAGAAAATATGTATTATGTGCCGGGATCATTGGTTTAGTGGGGATGTCTGCGGGATGCGGACAGAAAACGGGCAGTACAGAAGCTTCCCAGACTGTAAGTGAGCAGACAAAAGCTGAAGAAAGCAGCGAAGCAGATTCTGAGGCAGATGCAAAAGCGGAGAAAGAGGCATCTCAGGATGCAGGTTCAGAGACAGAAAAAGAGACAGCTCCTACTGTACAGGTAGTGGAAGACGGCATGGTGCCGGTAAAGGCAGATGCCTTAAAAGACGGCGTGTATCCGGCAGAAGTGGATTCCAGCTCTTCGATGTTTAACATTACAGAGGCAGAGCTTACAGTTGCAGAGGGAAAAATGAGTGTCCGCATGACATTAAGCGGCTCCGGCTATGGAAAAGTATTTATGGGAACCGGGGAAGAGGCACAAAAGGCTGATGAGGCAGATTATATTCTGGCAGAAGAAAGTGCAGACGGGAAAAATGTATTTGAGATCCCGGTAGAAGCCTTAGACCAGGGCATTGACTGCGCTGCTTACAGCAAAAAGAAAGAGACCTGGTATGACCGAACTCTGGTAGTCCGGGCTGATTCTCTTCCTGCAGATGCCTATAAAGAAGGAAATACAAAGACAGTCGAAAGTCTGGGATTAAAAGACGGGGATTATACAGTAGAAGTAGTATTAGAGGGCGGTTCAGGCCGTACTACAGTGGAGTCTCCAACAGAATTAAAGATTGAAAAGGGACAGGCGACTGCCATTATTACCTGGAGCAGTTCCCATTATGATTATATGAAGATCGGTGATGAAAAATATGATCCTGTAAATACAGAAGGCAATTCTGCTTTTGAGATCCCGGTTACTGTATTTGACTACAAGCAGAAGGTGATCGCAGATACCACTGCCATGAGTACACCTCATGAGATCGAGTATACACTGACCTTTGATTCTGAAAGCATAAAACCACAGTAATTCAGATGCGATTTAGATATAATGGAAAAATGAAGATGAAAAAAGTTAAATTTTTGTTCCTGGGGCTGCTGACAGCATTGACGCTGGGTGTGTGTGCCGGTTGCGGACAGACAGCAGAAAACGCAAAGCGTACAGAGGATGCAGAACAGGCAGAGAGTGCTGCCAAAGCGCAGAATACAGGAGAAAACGCCCTGTCATGGACCGATTTTGCACCTATAGATGCCCTTTCCTTAAAATATGCGGATCAGTTTTCTGTTACCTACTATGGAGAAGAAAAATACGCCCTGATCACTATTGGGGAAGATGAAAAATTCCTGGTAGTGCCGGAAGGAGAGCCGGTACCGGAAGATCTCCCGGAAGATATTACGCCCCTTTTGCAGCCTTTAACGAATATGTACCTGGCAG
>JBNMGK010000362.1:0-2921 GCA_050872205.1 Enterocloster sp. | reverse complement strand
GAGGGCCGTCATGACAATGATACCGGAGAGCAGGTCACGTACTTTTAACTTTACGTGGATGAGACCAGTGATACAGCCGGCTAAAGCACCCACTGCAAAGGAAATGAATAATGCTGCTACAGGTGAAATGGTACCAATGAAAGGAAGCCCGTTTGCAATGCCTGCTGCAGTCACTGCAGCGCCAAGTGGGAAGGTGCCGTCTACAGACAGATCCGGGAAGTCCAGGATCTTATAAGTGATGTAAACGCCCAGAGCCATAATGGCATATACAAGGCCTTCTTCCAGAATACCGAAAATGATCGTTGTCACGATGTTCCTCCAATACTTGTGTTCCTACTAAAATTACTCTGTAATGCTGTCAAAGAGCTCAGCAGCATTTCCTGTTAAAGACTCAGGAAGAGTGATGCCAAGATTTTCAGCTACTTTAGTGTTGCCGTAGAATGCAGCATCCTTAATGGTCTCAAAGTTTAATTCGCTTGCTTTTGCTTCGCCCTTTAATACTTTTGCAGCCATTTCACCGGTCTGCTTGCCAAGTTCTACATAGTCAAGACCCATAGCAGCCAGGCAGCCGATCTTTACCTGCTCGATCTCGCTTCCGAATACAGGAATGTTCTTTGCGGAAGCCTTGCTTAAGATAACAGGAAGAGATGCTACTACTGTATTATCGGTCAGATTTGTGATACAGTCAACCTTTCCGATCAAAGTATCTGCTGCCAGCGGAATATCTGCAGAAGAGGAGATACCGGAGTCTACGATCTCAAAGTCATAATCTGGAGCCAGTTCCTTGTATTCTGCAATAGCAGACTCAGAGTTTACTTCGCTGGTAGTGTACATGATACCAATGGTCTTTGCATCAGGTAAGATCTCACGGATCATCTTTAACTGCTGCTCTACAGGAAGCTTGTCGCTGGTACCTGTGATTTCGCCAATTGGAGTTCCGTCTGCATTTGCCAGTTCAGCTGCAACCGGGTCAGTAACTGCGGTGAAGATAACAGGAATATCAGATTTCATAGCCACGCTGTATTCAGCCTGTGCCATAGGAGTTGCGATACCGCACATTAAATCTACGTTCTTTCCTGCAAATGTATTGGCAATCTGTGCGGAAGTACCGCCGTCAGCCTGTGCATTCTGATAGAGAACAGTTAAGTTCTTTCCTTCTTCAATGCCTTCTGCTGCAAGACCTGCTAAGAAACCTTCGCGGCAGTTGTCAAGAGAGCCGTGCTCTGCAAACTGGCCGATACCGATGGTATAGGAGCCGTCAGCCTCTGTGGTATTTTCTGCTTCACTGGAAGCTTCCTCAGAGGATGCTGCTTCAGAAGATGCAGCTGCAGTGGTATCTGCTGCTGTAGTAGCAGTAGAAGAGGAGCTGCCGCAGCCTGTTAATAAAGCTGCTCCCATTGCTGCGGTTAAAAGGAATGCCATAGATTTTTTCATAATACTTACCTCCTGAAAATAAAAAATTAAAATGAATTTTTGTAATAAAAAAGTCCCAACCACAATGATATTGTGATTGAGACGAATATGATCCGCGGTGCCACTCAAATTGACGAAAAGTCCACTTTTCACATACTAACATATGTGCTGCAAATGTAACGGGTGCAGGATCCGTCAGTCCCTACTGAAGATTTCAAGACTGCCCTCAAAAGTCCATTCAGCTGCCTGCCTTATACCGCAATCCCACCACCTGCGGCTCTCTGTGCTAATGCATTGGAAGCTTACTCTTCTTTCTCAACGGTTTAGCTGTTAATCCGTATCTTAATACATGGAAAAGGTTTTGTCAACTACTTTTTGTGAGCTGACAGAAAGGTTTCTGGAAATGGTACCTGAAATATCAGGCATCAGGAGCATCTGTTTGGAAGGCCTCTTTAAGAAGCTGGATCAAAGCTTTTGTATGTACCGGGAGAACGGCATCCTTACGGGCAGCGGCAAAGATAGGGATAGAAAGGTCGCTATAGCCTGTTTCAAAGCAGGACACCGGCTTTTTGTAGGAAAAATAGCGCAGATAGCTTTGATAATTAAAGGATACGCCGTAACCTTCCGCTGCCATTTGAGTAGCTGTTTCCAGGTTTTCAATAAGGAAAGTGCGGGCCGGTTTTACCTTGCAGTACATCATGGCAACATTGGTAAAATCCCGGATAGACTGGTAGGTCTTTTGAAGGATAAAGCGCTCATTTTCCAGATATTTAAGGTCCAGCCATGGAAATGCGTGTCCAGGCAGAGATTTTGCATAAGCCTTTGCCGGGTGGTCATTGCACAGGCATACCAGAATTGTATCTTTATATAAAGGAAATAACTCCAGCTTTTCTTTCTGGAAATACCGGTTGCTGATGATCAGGTCCAGTTCACCCTCAAGAAGCATGCGTTCCAGGGAAGAACTTCCATTTTCTTCCAGGACTACATCAATGCCGGGATATGTCTTTGCAAAATCAGTAAGAACAGAAGGAAGAAGATAGGCACTTCTCCGGCTGTGGACGCCAAGACGGATCCGGCCTGTATATCCGGTGATCAGGCTGCTTAACTCTGCATCACATTGTTCCCTGATCAACATCATTTCTTTTGCCCGGCGCACATAAATCTCTCCTGCATAGGTAGGAACCAGCCTTTTGCCGATCCGGTCAAACAGACGGATGCCTAAACGGTCTTCCAGACGGTTTAAAAATATGCTTAATGTAGGCTGGGAGACAAACAGTTCCTCGGCAGCTTTTTTAAAACTTCCATGCTTTGCCAGTGCGATCACGTATTCCTGTTCATGTAATTCCATAGGCTCTTACCAATCTCCGTTGCAGATCAAAATAATAGCTTAAAGCTATCATAATTTTAGATATAATAAATTCGACAAATGATTATAAGGCGATTATACTGGATTCAGAAAGCACAGTCAACAACGATATTGGAAGAGTGTTTTGGAAAAGGAGAAGCGT
>JBNMGK010000005.1:0-28130 GCA_050872205.1 Enterocloster sp. | reverse complement strand
TAAGGAAGGAACAGACCGTAATGCAGCTGTTCAGTATATTGAAAGCAAGGGCGTACAGACCCGTATGCTGTTTGCCGGAAATCTGATCAAGCATCCTTGCTTTGATGAGATGAGAGCTCCTGGAACCGGATATCATGTAGTGGGTGAACTGGAGAATACGGAGAGGATCTTACGGGATACCTTCTGGGTTGGAGTTTATCCGGGAATGAATGATGAAATGATTGATTATATGGCGAAGACGATTCGTGAGGCTATTGGGAAGTAGTTCTGTAAGGTCCGAACTGAGGAAAGGAAGCCTTTTTCCATTTTTGCATTGTCCACTGGCTTTCGACATACACCTGTTCGCCTGCATCGGACAGCGTCCGCTGCATTCGGACAGCTGCGCTCAAGATGTGGACACTTGCAAAAATGAAAGCGGCCTCCTTTCCTCAGTTCTACGGTATTGGAGTGAATAAGGAAAAAGAAGGGCCTGTGGCCTTAGTAAAGGAGGGGAAAGGTTATATGGCAGAAAATATGGTAAATGATGTGCAGAACAATGAAAATGTAAATAATATCAGTGGTATTAAGGACTGTGTTGGTTATGACATGAGCAGAGTTCATTCTGCTAATCTGACTATCCTTAAAGAAATAGACCGCATTTGTCGAAAATATAAAATTCAGTATGCGTTAGATGCGGGAACTCTGATTGGGGCGGTGCGCCATAAAGGGTTTATTCCCTGGGACGATGATGCAGATATCGTCTTTACGAGAAATCAGTTTGAGGCATTTAAAAAAGTAGTAAGAAGAGAGCTGCCCGATACAATGGAACTGGTTGAACCAGACAGTTTCCATGGAGGAAAAGCGTTTTATGACTTTACTCCACGTATTATCTATAAAAAGAGCCGTATGCATCCAGACAGTGATAAGATGGACTACTACGATGGAAAATTAAATCACCTGTGGGTAGACCTGTTTATTCTGGACAAGCTGCCAAAGGGAAAGGCAGCAGCAGAGGTCACCCGCTTTCTTCATAAAGCCGTTTACGGCCTTGCAATGGGACACCGCCATGATCTGGATTATACAAAATACAGTCTGATGCATAAAATCTTTGTAGGGGGATTGGCAACCGTAGGAAAATTCATTCCCATGAAGGCAATCTTCTTTATGCAGAAGACCATTGCTCTCAAAGACAGACATAGTAAAGGTGACCTGCGCTATTACAGCAACTATCAGCCAGATTATCTTTACGTTACCCTTCATAAAGACTGGTGTGAAGAAGTAATCGATGCTCCATTCGAGGATACTACCCTCATGATCCCTAAGGGCTGGGATCCGGTTCTGAAAGAAGTGTACGGTGACTATATGCAGCTTCCTCCAGAAGAACAGAGAGTTCCTACCCATTCCAGCTTACAGATACAGGTATATGACTAATGAATAACACAGCAGAAAATAATAACGAGTACAACCGTGGTATAGAAGGAAAAGACAATAGAAGGTGTAAACTATCAGTAGTTGTATCCGTGTATAATGAAGAAAAAGCCCTGAAGGAGTTCTATAAAGAAACAAATAAAATCCTGGAGCAGATCAAAAAATCTGGTTGGGAACATGAGCTTATATTCGTTAATGATGGCAGTGCAGACAACAGTCTGAGTATTCTGGAAGAATTAGCCCGGGAAGACCACGATGTAAAACTCATCAGTTTCTCACGGAACTTTGGTCACGAGGCAGCTATGATAGCAGGAATCGATCATAGTACCGGCGATGGAATCATCTGTATGGATGCAGACCTACAACATCCCCCAGAATGTATCCCAATGATTATAGAGAAGTTTGATGCTGGTTACGAAGTGGTAAACATGGTGCGAACACAGAACAAATCCGCTGGCCTGGTTAAAAATATAACATCCTCAGGCTTTTACTGGCTTATTAACCACATTTCCGATGTCCATTTTGAGCCAAATGCTTCTGACTTCTTCGCCATTAGCCGACACGTAGCCCAGGTCCTTAAAGACAACTATCGTGAAAAAGTACGTTTCCTTCGGGGTTACGTACAAAATGTAGGCTTTAAAAAGACCAACATAGAATACGAAGCCAGAGCCAGAGTAGCAGGAGAAAGCAAATACAGCATCAAAAAACTGTTCATATTCTCCATAAACACCATACTCTGCTTCTCCAATATGCCACTGAAACTGGGAATCTATGCAGGCATGTTCTCTGCGGCACTGGGCATGATCGTCATGCTCTACACCCTTTTAACCCGTCAGGGCGCACCCAGCGGCTACGCTACCATTGTAGTCCTACTTTGCTTCATGTTCGCCATGATGTTTCTGTTAATAGGAATCATCGGTGAGTATATTGCAATATTATTTACAGAATTAAAGGACAGACCCGTCTACATCGTGGAAAAAACAGAAAATATGTAAAATGTTACGTTTTCCGCCCCTGTGGGGCGGAGAAGACAGTGATAAGGCGTTTGGGGAGGATATTTGTCCTGTATGTGGGATAATTACAGAGGTAATAATATGTTTACAAGATACATACAGATATATACCACATTAGATATGGAAAAATACTTTCGGGTAAAAAACTTGCTTGCAGAAAACAATGTCCCATATAAAGACACAAGCACCAATAATCAACTGCGTCTGTCTCTAAATAACGTTCGCGGCAATAACCCCGCTTTTTTACGTGACAGTAGTGTAAAAAACATATACTCTATATCCGTAAAAAAAGAAGACGAATATAGAGCCAGACAAATAATACAAAATACAACAGGTCTGTAAGATAACGAATCATATCTGCTCCAGCGCAACTGCGTTGGAGCATTTTTACGCGATAATATGCCTGGTGTCCTCAGGCGAAAGGATTGGGTGGGGGAGCATGGGATGAGCAGGTTGGACAGACTTGGATTTGGGGAAATGGCGTTAAGAGAGGGGCGGGCAACTGTTTGAACGAAGTGAGTTTTGTCCATCCCTCTCTTGCGTTTAGCCATTTTCACAAATCCTTAGTCAGTCACCGCGCAAATCCCCAGCGCCCCCACCCAATCCCTTCGCCGTATCTTTACGAATATTTAATATTTCCAAATCTTGACATTCCCCCTAAACATCTATATAATCTCAAAAGTGACAACATGTCATAGTAACACCATGTCATGTTTCGAACATTTCAAATTTAACAACCCATACAAAAGAAAACAAGGAGGCTCAAAATGCCAACCCAACGTTTTTTAAACCTGAAAGAATCCAAAAAAAACGCTATATTGGAAGCCGCAGCCCACGAATTCGCCAGAGTTCCCTACTCTGCAGCATCCATAAACCAGATCATCAAAGAAGCCGAAATCTCCAGAGGAAGCTTCTACACCTATTTCGAAGACAAAGACGACCTGATGCGCTACATGCTCAGAGGATTCCGTGATACCTTAAGAAAAAAAGTATTTGATTATCTGGAAGAAGAAAACGGCAACCCCTTCCGCCTGTGTACCCGCCTGTTAAAAGAATGGATGAAAACCGGAGGCGAAAGACTTACATTCCAGATCCACAGAAACCTGTTAGCAGACCTAAGCGTAACCGGCCAAAACCAAATGTTCGGTATCCGAGGCTTTCTCATGAAAGACGAACTCTATAAAGCCTTCATAGAAGACCTATATAGCCGCTTAGACAAAGACCGATACCCAACCACAATGGAAACACTGTGCTACATAGTAGATATGGCAATGATGATCCTGATTAAATCCATGGCAATGTATTACCAGAACCCAACTGAAAAAGAGACTATCATCCAGGTATTAACAGAAGAAATGAATATCCTGGAACGTGGCATGTGTGTCCAAAATTCACGGCATTCATAAATATGTACTCGTAAAATCGGGCACAAAAAGATTTGAAGAGCACATAAACTATTAGAGGAGACCAAAATATGAAAAATATCACAAAAAAAATCACACAGCTGTCAGCTGTTCTTACCGCATCCATCCTGTCAGCATCCTTACCACTTACAGCCATGGCAGCCCAGAACAGCCCAGACGATAACACCTACCAGCCAACAGATGTCCAGACCGTAGACTACAAAAAAAGCCTGACACCTGAATTTGCCTATTCCCCAGAAAAATGGGCAACTCTTCGCGATAATATCATGGAATATGGTGAATTAGCAGATTTGATCCATGAATACAACCCAACCGTATTAAGCAACCGTTCCACCTACAAAGACCAGAAAAACAAAAACTTAAACGATATTTATGATGATTATATGAAGGACATAGATGATATCTGGGATCAGGCAGACAATGCAGAAAACGATGTTACCTGGGCATCTCTGCGTTACTCCGCAGGCCTTTTAACCAAACAGGCAGACAATAACTACGAAGATGCAGATATGGAAAAGATCCAGTACGACCAGCAGGAAGCAAAACTGGTTTACCAGGCACAGGAGATGATGGTTTCCTTAGAACAGTCCGCATATAATCTGGAAAATCTCCAGAGTACCAGAGACCTGCTTCAGAAGCAGTACGAAGCAACCCAGGCACAGATGTCTGTAGGAATGGCAACTCAGACAGACGTTCTTACCACATTAAAGAGTGTTCAGGATCAGGACAGCGCCATTTTAACAGCCAAAAAGAGCCGGGAAAATGTACATAGAAACTTATGCCTTATGTTAGGATGGAGCGCAGATGCCGAACCTGAGATCAAAGAAGTACCACAGCCAGATTTATCCCGTGTAGACACATTAGATCCAAATGCAGATGCTCAGACGGCCATTGACAATAACTATGATGTAAAATACTACACAAAAAAAGCTGGCAACTTAACCAGTCAGGATCTGATCGAGTCCAACCAGGCTGCTTTAGTAAATGCAAAAGACACAGCTATACGCTCCTTAAAAACACAGTACAACACTGTGCTTACAACCAGGGACTCCTTAAATGCAGCAAAAGCCCAGTTACAGGTAGCAGAAGCCAACTTAAACATTGCACAGGCAAATCTGGCAGTAGGAAGCCAGACCAGTCTGCAGTATCAGAGTACCTTAAACACATACACAGCAGCCAAAAACGATGTCAACACAAAAGAACTGCAGCTTCTCCTTGCATTAGAAGCTTATGACTGGAATGTAAAAGGCCTTACCACCTCAAACTAAAAGATGCATTCTCGGAGTCTTTTTCGCAAAATCAAGCACAAAAAGATTCCGGGAGTACATAAAGAAAGGACGAAAAAGATGAAAACCAATCATTTAAGATCCGTGACAGCAGCTGGAATGGCATTTCTGCTGGCAGCATCCGCTCCTTTTCAGGTATTTGCAGCAGAAGAAAATCCTTCCACTGACTATGCAATAGAACAGCAGCGCCTTGCCGACAATCAGTTAGATTATGATGAAATAAGTGCCAGAGTAAAAGAATACTATGGTCCCATTAAAAGTGCATATAATATGGTGCGGGGAATGAACGAAGACCAGGGCCAGATCCCAGTCAACGAAAGGACCATGGCGGACGATCTTATTTCCCAGGCAAAGGCAGCCGAAGATCTGGCAAAAGAACAAAGCGGTATGGAACAGGTAATCTCCAAGGCTACAGCCAAAGCTCTGCGCAAATCCGCAAATCAGCTGCGTACGGCAGCTAACAATATGGATCGTTCCCTGGAACAGAAAAGCTCTTCCGAAAAACAGATCGACCGCCAGGCAAACAGCCTGATCCTTAATGTAGAAATGATGCTGAACCAGTATCAGCAGCTTCTTTCACAGCGTACTATAGCAGCAAAAGGTGTAGAACTGGCTACAGCAGCAAAACAGCTGCAGAACACCATGCAGGCTCAGGGAATGGCAGTAGATGCAGATGTACTTTCCGCAGCGGCCAGCCTTTCCTCAGGCCAGTCCCAGTTAAATACTCTGGATGCAGGAATCGAACAGATCCGCAAGATGCTCTGCGCCTTTACCGGCTATGACGAAGCCACAAATCCGGTATTCGGTGAAGTACCGGCTGCAGATCCATCCTACATTGATACAGTCAATGTAACAGAAGATAAGGAAAAAGCAGTAAACAATAACTACGAACTGATCAGTTTAAGAAGCCAGACCGGTGGCGGAATGACAGACCTGCAGATCCGTACCTCAAAGACTACCACACAGATCGGCAATAAACTGCGAAACGTAGAATATTCTGAAGAAAATATCCGTTCCAATATTCAGGCATTATACGATGCTATGGAAGAAAAGCGTTTAGCTTATGCAGCTGCTAAGACAGCTTACGAAAGCGGTCAGATCTCATGGCAGGCAGCACAGGTACAGAAGGCAAACGGTATGTTAAGCAGCATCCAGTATATGCAGCAGGAATTAGCATGGCTTCAGGCACAGTCCGGCTATAAATGCGCGGACCTGGCTCTCCAGCAGGCTATTCAGAATTACAAATGGGCGGTAGCAGGTGCATCCGTATCTGCGGATACCCAGTAAAGATCACACCTGAAAACAATTAAAATTAACCACCTAAAGAAAAACGGCACCTGTTTCAGTAACATCTGCCGTTTTTCTGATTTAATTCCTGAAAAAATGTGATTTGTTACAAAAATATTGAGAAAATTAACATAATATTTCGTTGTTTTTTACAAAAAACAGTGCTATCATAAACGAAAGGGGAATATAATAATTCAGTAGAGGAGTGGAACATGCTGTAGTTTTCTGAAATTGAGGTGATGTGAATGGTAACCAGAAGTTTGGACGTAAGAAAAAAGGCTCTGAACCCCATACCAATTTCGTATCTGATCCAGACCGCAAACCGTTTTGATTGTGACATTTTCGTAACCAATGACAAGAAGACCGCAAATTTAAAGCATTATGAAGAACTGAAAAACTTAAGCTTATATGGCTTTCTGACCATTTGTTTCAAAGGCAGAGATGAGACAGAAGCAGATAACTGTATAAGAAAAATTTTATGGCAGGATGAATATCTGCAGCAAAGATAAGGAAGTGTAAAAATGCACAGCAACGTATAAACAGGAGACCTGGAAGGGGAAGTCTCCTGTTTTTATTTCTCAGTTTTTTTCTTTTAAGTACGCATCCGCATCCTTAAAAAAGCTCCATACGATCATCAGAATAATAAATCCAATGGGAAAAGCAGCCACAATGGATACCGACTGAAGACTGCTCATAGAGTTTTCTGAAAAGATCAGTGCAATAGGAAAAAGCATCAAAGTAATGGCCCAGAATAGTTTCACTTTTTTATCTGGTTCTTTATCTGCATCCAGAGAACGGTAAGAATAAGAACTAGCTACCATGGTGAGAGCATCAAAGGTAGTCGCATAAAAGGCGATCATGGTCACAGCTAACAGGATCAGTCCAAACTTAGCCATAGGCATTGTTTCAAAAACAGCAATGATAGTCTGATATAGATCTCCGCATTCACGATACAAACCCATTAAATCCAAAATACCATGTGTCTGCAGCCCAAGTCCATAATTTCCCAGTATGATAAAAGAAGTAAAAGTACCTGCAAGACCAAAGAAATAACCGCCTAAAACTGTCTGACGGATCGTACGTCCCTTGCTGATAGTTCCAATAAAAAATGGAGTTGCCACACACCATACCATCCAATAAGCCCAGTAAAAGATAGTCCAGTTCTGTGGAAAAGAAGAGGTGCGAAGAGCATCGGTCCAGGTTGCAAGAGAGATAAAATTCTGTGCAAGAGTTCCCACTGCGCTGATACCTGTTTCAATGATGTAACGGGTCTGACCGCCTAAAAACAGGAAATAAGCCAGTAATACAAAGAACAGATAAATACAGGAAGCAGCCAGTCTTGCAACTCCCTGCATACCAAAATAAACAGCTATTGTGTATACAATACAGATAATAACTAAAATGGCAATAGTAAGAAGAGGTGTTTCCGCGATCCCTAAAACCTTGCTTAAAGCCATGGATAAAAGAGGGGTAGCCAGTGAAAAGGTAGTAGCAGTTCCGGCTAACAGAGCAAACACAGCAGTCAGATCGATGAGCTTTCCAATTACTCCATCTACTTTTTTTCCAAGGAGAGGACGGCAGGCTTCGGAGTATTTCTGTTTATTTCTTTTGCGCACATGGATCATAAATCCAAAAGAAACAGCCAGGATAATGTAAAAGCTCCAGGGAATCGGACCCCAATGGAACAGAGGATAAACAGAAGCCCAGTCCTGGACAGAACCCATTTCTGCAATGTGAGGTTCATCTGCATAAAGCATCCACTCACAGAGAGAATAAAAAAGGATATCCGCAGCGAGACCTGAGGTAAACATCATGGAACCCCATTGAAAAGCTGTATACTGAGGTTTTTCCACATTCCCTAATTTAATAGATCCAAAACGGGAAAATGCCATATAAAGGGAGCAGATCACAGCGCCCAGTCCCATTAACAGGTAATAACTGCCAAGTTCATCTCCAAGGAAAAAGCGGATGGATGCCAGGACACTTGCAGAACCTTCCGAAAACATCGTAAACAGACAGCACAACAATGCGATACACCCAAAAGGCAGTATAGTGGTGACCCAGTCCAGGTTTTGCAAAAATGATTTTTGTTTTGGTTCCATGAGAATGACCTCCTAATTTAAAAATATTATGTTCAAAAAATAATAAAATCGATTTATATTGAACATAATAACACTGCTGGAACCAAATAGCAAGGTGTATTTCACAGAAGATTCACAGAAAATCCACAGAAGGTAACAATATTGTAAGAAAAAACTACTGTTAAAATTGCGCTTTCTTCGTTATAATAGTACCGTTGAAATTTAAGGAGGTTTTTTATAATGTTTAACTGGAAAAAAGTTTCTCTGATCCTTCTTGCGTCAGCAGCTCTTTTAAGCGGCTGTACCAAGAGTAACATCGTATCCCCGGACAGCGGAAAGATCGAAGGCGATGGACAGCCGGATACAGAGATCGATAAAGATATTAAGATCGACTGGGAAGAGGTACGTTCTGACCTGGAAGAGCAGTACTTAGAGCCATATGGACCATTTGCTGATTACGTAATGGACTTAAATGTGCTTTACGATGATGCAAGCGGTACTCTTACAGTTCTGCTTCCTGTTACCCGTAAGACTACCAGCGATGTAGCTGTCGTTTATGCCCAGGATGTTTTGGGAACTATTGGCGAGTCTGTATCGACCCAGAACTTCTATTATACAGCACCTGAGGAAAATGAAGACGGCTATACTACAAGCTATGGCAGCTTCTTTGATGAGCACGACGTAAAGGTACAGGTATTCCCTTATGATAAAGAGGGGGATGAAAGTGCTTATCTGGTAAATGATACCATTAAAGCAGGCGATGTAAGAGCTGTTGAGCCATTACAGTAAGGAGACATGAAAATGAGATGCATTGACAGATACTGGAAGCGCTGCGCTGCAGGCATGATGGCAGCAGTAACATTGATGCTGGGACAGGGAACCATGCAGTCCTTTGCCATGAACGCACAGACAATTACTTCCCCAAATAAGATCATTGTTGAAGATGAGACCCAGAATACAGACAGCCAGAGTAATACCAATACCCAGACTGCAGTTACGAAAGCAGAAGTGGCAGGTTTTGGAGAAGTATCTACTCCTGTTACAGATTCTTCCTCTTACTTTGGAAAAGGAAGACTGACGCTTCTGGCAAATCACGATACAGCAGCCCAGCAGCTGGCAGCTATTATTGAGACTGGAGAAGGCGGTCTGATCGTTGTAGATGGAGGCTGGACTGACAGTACTGATTATGTGTTAAACCAGATCAAGGCAAAAGGCGGACATGTTCAGGCCTGGCTGATCACTCATCCAGACTCTGACCATGTAGGTGCTCTGGCCGATATCCTTTATAAGCATGCAGGTGAGATCACCATTGACGGTATCTACTATTCGTTCCTGGAAGACAGCTGGTATGCCCAAAAGGATGCCAATGCTTCTTCCATCGTAGCTTATTTAAAGGGTGCATTTGCAAAGGTTTCCCCATCTATCCTTCACGGTGATATCGTTGCAGGACAGGTGATCAACGCAGGGCCTGCAAAGATCCAGGTTTTAAATCAGGCTTACAAAGAGAAAAATGACTTTGTAAATAACAGCAGCGTTGCTTATATGGTTTCTTTAAATGGAACTAACGTGGTATTTTTAGGAGACTTAGGACGCACTGGCGGTGAGCATCTGATGCAGGATGTAAACCTGACTTCTTTAAAATGCAAGATGGTACAGATGTCCCACCATGGACAGAATGGCGTAGATTATGAGGTTTATAAGGCCTTAAAACCGTCTGTATGCCTCTGGCCAACACCGCAGTGGCTGTGGGATAATGACAACGGCAGCGGCGCAGGAACTGGCTCCTGGAAGACCCAGGAGACCAGAAACTGGATGACCCGTCAGGGCGTAAAAGAGTATTACGTTACCAAGGACGGCGACCAGGTGATTGAATAAAAGATAAAAGATCAGTTTTCTTCATCGTTACAGGGAAGACCGCTGTGATAAGAATAATTTCCAAGTTCGTCCAGTATCCGTTCAAAGGATGCTGGGCGAATATTTTTGCCTTCAATGAGCGTGTTGATCATGTAGTAGATGGTAGCATGTTTCATCAGGCACTGGCGGAACAGATCCGGGAATGAGGTTTTGGAAGCAATGCTCTTATCCCATGGATTACACCAGGTCTCATGGCGCAGGTTCAGACTCCATACAGGGTCTTCTACTACGTCCGTTACCATTTTGCTGGAAGCCAGAGGATTTCTTAAAAACAGGGATTCTACGTATTCGATGCCGTTCTTTTTCTGACTGTTAGGATCAGACAATGTCCTGCATCCAAACCTCAGGGCAAGAATGGACCGGTGTATCATTCCCGGAGATACCTGATAATGATTTTTGCTGCTTAAAGGATAGAAGGCATCATTTAAGCAGGAGGACAAAAAGCGGGAGATAAACTGGGTCTCCATGCCATTTAAACAGATAGTAGCCGCCTGGTTGAACTGGGACGGCTTTTTCTTTTTGTATTTCATCAGTAAAAGGGCATCAATATCATTTTCCAGTTTAGCATGTAAGCCGTGACAGGCAGCAGTTGGATGCTCTGCATCATAATGGATGCGGCCGTAAACATAAGGGTGGCAGATGGAGTCACCAATGTAATGGCTGATAAAACCGCACAAAAAAGCAAGGCCCTCTTCACGCTGCTGCCGGGACTCGATCTTTGAAAGTCGATTAAAAGCACAGCGGAAAAAGTCATTTACATGGTGTTCATGCATATAGGAACCGATGTTTCTGTGGTCCCTGTGGCGCAGGATAGGCAGATTATAAAAAAACATATCCGGTCCCTGAAGACCAAGCTGGTAGAGCCAGCGGTATTTTGCAATGATAAATTTTAAATTATTCTGAGGCATGTCATTGTATGCCTTCATGCCGAGAATGTAGTGGGTGGTGAAGCCGGGCATGTAAATGCCTCCTTTCAGGGTGTTGAGGGCGCTGTAGGTTCACTCAGGTTCCCGCGCTGGCGCTCTTTACGTAGAGTATACCACGTTTTTGTGGAGAAAGCAGGTATAGAACAGAAAAACAGTGCATAAAAACCTCATAAGAGGGCTGGTCAGAGGCTTTTATGAAAATTCTGGAAATGCTGCATAAGATCGTATGGGGGCCGTGGACGGTTGGCGTGTTTTTGCTGGTGGGACTGGTGTTGTCAGTGCGTTGTCATTTTTTTCAGATACTGGGATTTCCATATTGGTGGAAGGCAACGGCCAGGAGTTTATGGGGAGAGAAAGAGGCATATAATGAAAGCGCAGGCAGTACCGGCTCTCATCATGGAATCACGCAGTTCCAGTCTGTATGCACTGCTCTTGCAGCAACTGTAGGAACCGGCAATATCGCAGGCGTGGCTGCTGCCCTTGTATCCGGTGGGCCTGGGGCTGTGTTTTGGATGTGGGTCTCTGCACTGTTGGGAATGGCTACTGCTTATGGGGAAACCTATCTGGGGTGTATATACCGTTTTAAGGATGAACAGGGCAAATGGATCTGCGGTCCCTTTATTTATATGGAAAAAGGCCTTGGCATTCCCTTTATGGCAGTGGGGTACAGCTTTTTCTGTTTTTTATGCGCTCTTGGAATGGGAAGCATGGTTCAGGCAAATTCAGCTGCGGAAACACTGGAATTTACCTGGGGAATACCGTCGGTTCTGGGAAGCGGTATTCTGGCGATCCTTACAGGTGCGGTGATATTAGGCGGGATAAAGCGTATTGGAAAGGCGGCAGAGTGCCTTCTGCCGCTGGCTTCCGGGATCTATATCGTATTTTCTCTGGGTGTGCTTTTATTATGTGCAGACCGCATACCAGATGCATTTTTAAGGATCTTCCAGTCTGCATTTGGAATCCGTCAGGTTTCTGGAGGCATAGCAGGCTTTGGTATCAGCCGCAGCATCCGGTATGGCATATCCAGAGGCGTTTTTTCCAATGAAGCAGGACTTGGCACTCTGTCAGTCCTTCACGGCCCGGCAGAACATACTTCACCAGAAGAACAGGGCATGTGGGCCATGTTTGAGGTGTTTTTTGATACAGTAGTGTTGTGCAGCCTTACGGCATTCGTCATACTTTGTACTGCGCCGGGAGATACAGAAACATCTTTTCTTACAGGAGCAGCTTTGGCCGCTGCCTGTTTTTCGGAAAAAATGGGAAAGACAGGGGAATGGGTGATCAGTATTTCCATGGTGGTATTTGCGTTTGCCACTATGATCGCATGGTATTACCTGGGGCAGCAGGCTGTGGAGTATTTAAGAAAAAGGATGCATATTTTAACCGTACTTTATCCTGCTTTATTTCTGGCGGCTGTATTTGTAGGTGGTTGGATCCGGCTGGAGGCTGTATGGTTGTTATCGGATCTGTGGAATGGGTTTATGGCATATTTTAATTTGACGGCATTATTATTTCTGGCTGGGGAGATCCATGTTCTGGATGATCGATCCTGATTGTGCAACAAAAAAAGCACCTCACGTTTTGCGAAGTGCTTTTTCTGGAAAAAAGTATTATTAAAAGGGAGGAGAGCTGATAAAATTTACCAGCTCGAGTATTATGAAAAAAATCTTGTAAGCTTAGTTAGGTTTTAAAACTTTCAGGGATGAGATTTTTGTTTTCTTTGTTCCTCATCTATGACTAAAGTATAAAAAGAAAAGATGAAGAAATCGTGTTCATTGTGTAACACTTTTTTGAATGATTTATGAACGAAATGTGAATGGAGAGGAACATTGACATCATCTGGCGATTAGAATAAAATAAGAGATATATTGGTAACAAAGTCGCGTATAAGGCACCAGACAGCAGTTCGGAGGGAATATTATGACATATGAAGAGTTGAGGACTCTGGATAATCCAGGATCAAACAAGTATAAAGATGCAGTGGAAAAGCGGAATAAGGAAACAGATCAGCTATATGATTATTATAAAAAAGAAATGTCTCATTTGGCGGGGTCTGTCAGGACGATAGAAGACAAATATGGCTGTCTGGACCGGTTATTCCGTTCTGCCCAGGGGGTTATGGAAAGCTGGTTTAAACAATATACAGGCAAACAGCCGGAAGAAGCAAGTCGTATCACTATAGATGAGCTGAAAACAAATAAAGAATTAAATAAAAATCCTCATGTACAAAAGATGCTGATCACCTATACACAGGTATGTCAGCAGCGGGAACTGGGAAAAGTGGATGATCCGGCAGGTAAATATGGACTTGACGCGGATCATACGATCACTGAACAGCAGAGAGAAGGATTAAAGACTTTTCAGCAATGGCTGCAAAAGCACTGTGATACAGCAGGGATCCAGATATCAGGTTTTGGAAGCAAAGGACCGGTGCGCAATTATGCAGAGGAATTTATGAAGCTTCCTGCAAGAGTCCAGTTAAAAGCCCTGTATCTTGTGGAAACAGGAAAAAGAAAAGATCCTATGGAGGTAGCAGACAACCGTGATTCCCAGAAGGATTCCTATGTCCCGGATATGAATAAACTGCGAAATACCATGGTTGCCAGCAAATTTAAATTTTTCAAACGGTTTAATGGCAGTCAGTTTTACTGGAATAAACTGCAGGATGCAGTAGAAATCGCCAGACAATCGGAAGATCAATTAAAAAGTTACACTGATAGACTGCAGGAATTAAAAAATCAAAAACAGGATTTGTCAGAGAAGGAAAAAGAAGATTTAAGAAAAGAAGTATTTGTCTCACAGTCATTAACGGAAGAGGAGATAAGTAAACAGTCAGCCCGCAAGGAAAAGTCCAGCATGGGTGCAGGAGAGGCTGCCTGGGATAAAGTAGAGAAAATTTCCGACTATGAAAGTAAGGTGGAAAATATTTACAAAGGGATTGCAGATAATTCTTATGCGATCAACAAGAAAAATGCGGATTTATCTATAAATGAACCGGTGGGCAAGGCTTTTTCTGTAGCAGGAGGTGTCTCGGCTGTTGTTTCTACAGTATCGGAAATGGCCGAGTTGAAAAGTAAATGGAGCCTGTTGAAGAAAAAAGATGTTTTGGGAAAGACGCTTGGAATTGGAGCCGGCCTTTCTGATACTGGTTCTTACAGCATGGACATTACCCGGAATGTAGTAGGCGTCGGTGGGAAAGTGCTGGATGTAGTTGGATCAGGATTTTGTGTAGCTTCCGGTGCAGCTCTCCTGGCAAAGAACGGTATAGATCTTTATTCTGAAGGAAAAAATATTGGAAAATTGAATAAGATCCAGAAAAATCTGGGTGAAATGCAAAAAGAATTGAAAGAAGAAGAGACGAAACTAAAGAAAGATAAGGATGAATTTGCGAACAACAAAAGTCAATATGATAAACAGATCCAACAGGAGAAGGAAAAAGAGCTTCAGGACAGAGAGAATGCCTATAATGAAAAGGCGGAAAGTTTGAAGAAAATTGAAAAAATAGCGAAACTTTCCAAGAGTGATTCAAAAAGAAATATGATAAAGAGCGGAACGGGACTGGTGGGTTCTGGTTTTCTGGCAGGAAGCGGAACGGTTGGTCTTTTGTCAACAGTTGGTGTAATAGCAGCCCCTATTGCAGGCCCTGTTGGTGCAGTAGTAGGAGCAACCGCTGGTCTTACTACGGGAATCATACAGGCAGTGGAAGATGATAAGATCAGAGTGAGACAGAACCGTCAGTACATTGACAGTGAGATGTATCAGTCGGATAGAGAAAGGAAAAATGCGCAGGAAAAGGCCTTAAAAAATCTGAAAGACAGCCAGAGCCTTTTTGAAAAGGATTCCAAAGAATGGAAAAAAATGGAAAAAATGATCCAGGAGGCAGAGAAAAATACTGAAAAATTCCAGGATAAGATCCGTGATCTGTATGTGGCAAAAAATGGATATATCCATCAAACCGCAGGAACTGAAGGAATCAAAGATAAGCTTTTTGGAGAAGTCTATGATCAGGTGTATGAAAAGAAAGAGCCTAAAGATGAGAAATCATTGGAGGGAAAGATTCATACCAGTTTCCAGGATCTGCTGCGCAGTGAAGGCATACAGGTACGCCATACAGAGGAAAGACGGAAGGAAAAAGGTGCATCCAAAGAGAAAGTTTTGGATCAGATCAGAGAACGCTAATATAAAGTAAAAAGAAAGGGCTGGAAAACAGCCGCATTGGAGGATCGAAAATGGAAAAAAAAGAACTGGAAGAGAATCAGCAGAAGATATTGATGCGCCTGGCAGAATCTTTCGAACAGGCAGATGTTTTTTCTGTGGTCGTTCCAAAAGAAGATGCAGGTGTAGCTGATACACTGGTAGTACAGCATACACAGTTGGGAGAGAAGGCAGAGGAAGCCTTGGGAGAGTATTATTTTCTTCCGTTAACAGAGGAAAATATGTTATACCAGTACTTTGTCTGCTCCATTACACTTTCGGAAGATATAGAACCGGAAAAACAGGCCGCATTTGAAAAAGTGATCAGCTATATCAACTTTGCACTGCCTTTGGGAGCATTCCGGTTGAATCTGCAAGGAAATCTGCTGTGCTTCCGGTATACCCTGATGATGGAAGCAGATAAAGACCTGGATCATATGGAACTGATGGTAAGAAGCAGTATGATAAACAGTATCCAGCTGGTAACACAGTGGGCAGATCTGTTAGACGGACTGGAATATGGAAGGATCACCTTGGAAGATTTTGAGGAAGAGTTTTTAAAAAGGAGTCTGTAGTTTATGACTTTAATGCAGATGAAATATGCCATTGCAGTGGCGGACACCAAATCCATGAACGAAGCGGCCCGCAGCCTGTTTATTACACAGCCCAGTCTTTCCGCGTCTATTAAAGAACTGGAAAATGAGATCGGTATAGAGCTTTTTAAGCGTACCAACCGGGGGATTACTGTGACACCGGAAGGGGAGGAATTTCTGGGGTATGCAAGACAGGTGGTGGAGCAGTACCGTCTGATCGAGTCCAAGTACATTGAAAAAGAGAATGTGCGAAAGAAATTCAGCGTGTCCATGCAGCATTATTCCTTTGCTGTTCAGGCTTTTGTGGAAATGGTGCGTCAGTTTGGAATGGACAAGTATGAGTTTGCAGTTCATGAAACCAAAACATTCGAAGTGATCGAGGATGTAAAGAATTTTAAAAGTGAGATCGGCATTTTATATCTGAATGATTTTAATAGTAAGGTGCTGACCAAGCTGTTTGCAGAATTCGGGCTGGAATTTCACAGACTTCTGGACTGCGGTATTTATGCCTATATGTGGAAGGGAAATCCGTTGGCTTCCAGAGTGTCCGTTACTATGGATGATCTGCAGCCATATCCATGTCTGGCTTTTGAACAGGGAAATAATAATTCCTTTTATTTTGCAGAAGAAGTGCTTTCTACTTATGAATATAAGCAGCTGATCCGTGCCAATGACCGTGCTACCATGTTAAACCTGATGAAGGGGTTAAATGGTTATACCCTTTGTTCCGGTATTATCTGTGAGGAGTTAAATGGCGGTGAGTACTGTGCAGTGCCTTTGGAATCGGATGAGGTAATGACTATTGGGTATCTGTGCCGGAAAGGGGTAGCCATCAGTCCGTTAGGCCAGAAATATCTGGATGAAATACGAAAATATAAGAATAATGATGTCCGTTATAGTTAAAACCTATAGCGGGCTCTTTTTTTTGTGTATTAGACAGATGAAAAAAGTCGTGTTATTATTTGTCCATAAACAAAAACAAATCAACACAGTAGGTAAATGAACACAACAGATATGATAGCTTACAAATGAAAAGCTGATTGATTTTATTCAGGAGGACAAACACATGGGAAAGAAATCTTACAATGAGAGAAACTTTAAATTTGAAACATTACAGCTTCATGTAGGACAGGAGCAGCCAGATCCAGTAACTGATGCAAGAGCCGTACCGATCTACCAGACCTCTTCCTATGTATTCCGCAACTGCGATCATGCAGCTGCAAGATTTGGACTGACCGATGCAGGAAACATTTACGGACGTCTGACCAACCCGACAGAAGATGTATTTGAAAAGAGAATTGCAGCCTTAGAGGGAGGCGTTGCAGCTTTAGCAGTAGCTTCCGGTGCTGCAGCGATCGCATATACCTTCCAGAACCTGGCACATGCAGGTGACCATATTGTAGCAGCTGAGAATATTTACGGCGGTACTTACAACCTGTTTGCACACACTCTTCCAGAGTACGGCATCAAGACCACTTTCGTTGATCCATTTAACTATGAGCAGGTTGAAGCAGCTATCCAGGAAAACACCAAAGCGATCCATGTAGAGACTCTGGGAAATCCTAACTCTGACGTAGTTGATACTGAAAGACTGGCACAGATCGCACATGCACATAAGATCCCGTTAGTAGTTGACAATACCTTCGCAACTCCATATCTGGTTCGTCCAATTGAATATGGTGCTGATATCGTTGTACACTCTGCTACCAAGTTCATCGGCGGACATGGAACCACTATCGGCGGTGTGATCGTAGACAGTGGTAAGTTTGACTGGGAAGCAAGCGGCAAGTTTCCATCCTTAGTTGAGCCAAACCCAAGCTACCATGGCGTAAGCTTTGTAAAGGCAGCCGGACCAGCAGCATTTGTTACCAAGATCCGCGCTATCTTACTTCGTGATACAGGTGCAACTCTTTCCCCATTCCATGCATTCTTCTTCCTGCAGGGACTGGAAACTCTGTCTCTTCGTGTAGAGCGTCATGTGGAGAACGCACTGAAGGTAGTTCAGTACTTAAACAATCATCCACAGGTAGAAAAAGTTCATCATCCATCTGTATCCACTGATCCGGAGCAGCAGAAGCTGTACAAGAAGTATTTCCCAAATGGCGGCGGCTCTATCTTCACCTTTGAGATCAAGGGCGATGCACAGAAGGCAAAGGACTTCATCGACAACCTGGAACTGTTCTCCTTACTTGCAAACGTAGCAGATGTTAAGTCTCTGGTTATCCATCCAGCTTCTACTACTCATGCACAGCTGACAGAAGAAGAACTGAAAGAGCAGGGCATCTACCCGAACACCATCCGTCTTTCTATTGGTACTGAGAACATCGATGATATTATCGAAGATCTGGATGAGGCATTTAAGGCAGTAGCTGAATAAAACAGCATACATAATGTGGCAATGGAATGAAATTGTATAAAATAGGTAAATGATATATAAAAACAGGCGTATTCTTTCCTAACAGGAAGATGCGCCTGTTTTTTGCAGGTCTGGGAAGATAGAACAATGTATGGTAAAATAGGGTACAGGAAAGATTCAGGGAGTACATAAACCAGAAGGAGGACCATATGAATCAACAGCAGCTTATTTTTATCAGACAGATTGCCAGGATTGGTTCTATCCGGGGGGCAGCGGCCTGCGTGGACAGGACGCCTTCTGCTCTTACCAGGGGACTTAAGAGTGTGGAAAATGAACTGGGCTGTCAGCTGTTTCGCAGGATACGGGAAGGAATGGTCCCCACTTCAGAGGGAGAAACCGTGCTTTCTTATGGGGAAAGGATCTTAAAAGCACTGGAGAAAGTAAGTGAAAAACGGCTGTGGTCGGAAAATGAGATCCGTTATCTTTTATGTATCCGGGAAAACAGGAGTATTACCGGGGCAGCAGAGACTCTTTTTATTGCCCAGCCTTCTTTAAGCCAGGTCTTAAAAGAAGTGGAAGAGGAACTGGGACTTAAGATCTTTCAGAGAGAACGAAGCGGAGCAGAGGAGACAAGGGAAGGTATACAGCTTTTAGATCAGTTAGAAGAAGTATGGAAGCTCTGGAAAGAAATGAGAGAGGAACTGGGAGAATACAGGGAACTGAAAAAGGGAACTGTGACCATCGGGATCCCCATGAACCTTGGAGCCTGTATACTGCCTGTAGTGGTTCCTGTGTTTCGCAGGCGCTATCCGGGGGTAAAGGTATTTATCCGTGAAAGTAATTCCCAGGAACTGGAAAAAATGATGCTGTCACATAAAGTAGACTTTTGTATCCTTCATTTCCAGAAGGCACTGGAGGCTGTATGCTACGATGAATTTTCCGATGATCCCTTTTATCTGGCAGTGCCGGAAGCTTTCCGGTCACAAATATCACTGCCGGAAGGAACGGTCTTACATGCGGATGATTTAAGACAGTTAAAGAAGCTGCCCTTTGTTATGGTTGCAAGCCGCCAGAAGCTGCGCCAGGTGGCAGATGAGATCTTAAAAAAGGCGGGGATCAGGCCGGATATCTGCTGTACTACGAAAAGTATGGAGACAGCCAAGCGTTTTTGCGCTGCAGGAATGGGAGCCACCTTTCTGCCGAAATCTTATATGACACTGTATTCCGGTACAGAGGGACTGGTGTGCTATCCTTTGGAGGAGAAACTTGGGGCTTCCTGGAAACTGGTAACTGCTTATCCGGCAGATGAGAAACTTTCAAGGGCTTCCAGGGAATTTCTGCGTACATTAAGGGAGTGTCTGGAATAAGGAAATATAGAGAAAATTCTGAAAAATAGCGTTGCATTTTACCTATATAAAAACTGGAATGTAATGTATTTTACCTATTATTATTTTTGTATTAATATAAAAACATAAGAAAGTGAAAAAAGTAACATACACATACAGCCATTTAAAGTCAATTTAAAATCATTTCAAAGAAAGCAAAGAAAAGGAGAAGGAAAAATGAGCGCTATTTCACAGGCACAGGAAAAATTTGGGGAACTGATCCAGTCTGAGTTTGAACGGATCGAACGCATGAAACAGGATACGGAAGTAAAAGATTTTTCAAAGCTGGATAAGATCGTAGTAGGCATCCTTCCAGGAGACGGCATTGGCCCCATCATCATGGAACAGGCAGTCCGTGTGATCAAGGCGCTGATCCCGGATGAGATCGCTTCCGGCAAAGTAGAACTGCGCCATATTGAAGGCATGACCATTGAGAACAGAGCTGCAAAGCTTCAGAGTCTGCCAGATGATGTATTTGAAGAGATCAAAAAATGCGATGTTATCATCAAAGGACCTATGGTAACTCCAAGAGCTGGTGAGCCATGGCCAAACCTGGTATCTGCTAACAGCCTGCTGCGCCGGGGCCTGGAGCTGTTTGCTGCTGTCCGTCCTATCCGTATCCCGGATAAGGGCATTGACTGGACCTTCTTCAGAGAGAATATTGAAGGTGAATATATCTGGGGAAATAAGGGAATCCAGGTAGATGAAGACCTGGCAGTAGACTTTAAGGTACAGACCAAACAGGGAAGTGAGCGCATTGCAAGAGCTGCTTTTGAGTTTGCAAGAAAAAATGGAAAGAAGAATGTGACCATTGTAACAAAGGCAAATATTGTAAAGCTGGCTGACGGAAACTTTATTAAGGCAGTGCGCAAGGTAGGCGAAGAATATCCTGAGATCGAGATCCAGGAGCGTTTAGTAGATGCTATGTGTGCTAAGATGCTGGATCCTGAGTTTAACAAGGGAATCGAGGTGGTAGTACTTCCAAACCTGTACGGCGATATTGTAACAGATATTGCAGCAGAGCATCAGGGCGGTCTGGGAACCGCTTCTTCTTCCAATATCGGAAATAAATATGCCATGTTTGAAGCAATCCACGGAACAGCCCCATATCTGATGAGCCATGGCAGAGGCGAGTACGCAGATCCAAGTTCCCTGATCCGTGCAGCTGGCATGATGTTAGCTCATATTGGCTATGCAGACAAGAAGGTCCTTCTGGAAAAGGCTCTGGATGTATGTACGACAGAGAAGAAAGTGGTACTGACTACTTTTACAGAGGATGCAAGTGCCAAGGAGTATACGGACTATATTATTGAAACAATTGAAAAACTGAAATAAATATTTGAAAGCTGAAAAAAGGCGGGAAACATGAGAAAATTTAAAACAGTATTTATGCGTGGGGGCACCAGCAAAGGCTGTATGTTCCATAAAGAGGACCTTCCTGAGGACCGAAAGGAATGGGACAATATTTTTTTACAGTGCATGGGCGACCCGGATCCAAAGCAGATCGACGGTCTTGGCGGTACGGTTTCTTCTAATAACAAGATCGTTGTTGTATGGAAAAGTGAAGAGCCAGGTGTAGATGTGGAATATCTGGTAGGTCAGGTCATTGTAGGTAAGAGCCAGGTAGATTATAAGTCCAACTGCGGAAATATGACAGCAGCAGTAGGGCCATTTGCAGTGGAAGAAGGTATGGTGGATATTGTAGAGCCTATTACTACTGTGCGTATGTTAAACAGGAATACGGATAAATATATCAACGTGACTGTTCCAATTGATCCTGAAACAAAAACCTTTGCTCAGGATGGGGACTGTGCCATTGCAGGTGTAGACGGAACTGCTGCAGAACTGAAGGTTAATTTCTTAAATCCTGCAGGTGCAAAGACAGGAAAGCTTCTTCCAACAGGAAATCCAAAGGATGTGCTGGATATTCCGGGATTTGGGCCCATTGAAGCAACGATCCTGGATGTATCTAACCCGATGGTACTGGTGCGGGCAGAGGACATCGGTCTTACAGGCTGTGAACTGCCGGAAGAGGTAAATAATAATAAAGCAGCCAGTGAATTATTAGAGAAGATCCGGGGCGCAGCCTGCTGTAAAATGGGCTTTGCAAAGGATTTAGAAGACGCAACTGCCAACAGCCCGGCAGTGCCGAAAGTAGGATTTTTCACAAAGCCCCAAAGCTATGTGGATATTGCCGGAAAGCAGGTAAATGCAGAAGATATGGACGTGTGCGCCCGTGTGATCTCTGTATTTAAGTGTCATAAGGCATGCCCGTTGACTTCTGCAAGCGCCATTTCTGTGGCAGCGTTCTTAAAAGGAAGTCTGCTGTATGAAGAACTTGGAAAGCCAGAAGAAGGAAAGACTAATGTGCGCATCGGCCATCCAAGCGGTGTCATGACCATGTACCCGGATCTGAAAGAGAAAAATGGGGAAATCGTTCTGCCTGGTGTTGCAGTCCAGAGAACGGCACGGAGGATTATGGATGGAACTGTATACGTAAGAAATTAGCAAACCGCCTGCGATAGCAGGCAGTGGAGCACGGATTTGCGAATTTGAGACAATAGGATTCTGCAGTCTGGTGGGAAGTTTCCCACCGGCGCAGAGTCCTTTTTTTGTAATTTGCATACCATGGTAGTAAGTATGAAATACAGGAGCTTTTTTATGCCTGAAGCCTATATTGCATTAACACCGGTCCACTGGTTTTACCTTGTGGGTGTGTTAGTGATTTTATTTACTATGATATTGCGAAAAGATACCCCTCTGGTCTGCATTGCCTTCCTTTTTGGAATTGGCGTTGTTGGAAAATGCAGTCTGGCCGGGGGAATACAGACGATCTTCAGTTCCATTATCTATGCTATCAGCGAATTTAGGGAGGTGATCGCTACCATTGCCCTGGTGACGGCATTTTCTAAATGTCTTCAGGAGTTAGGAAGCGATGCTCTCCTTATGAAACCAGTGTCAAAGGTTATGAGAACGCCGGCTGTTTCCTGGTGGATCTTAGGCGGTATCATGTTTGTGTTTTCCATGTTTTTATGGCCTTCACCGGCAGTTGCACTGGTAGGGGCGATTATTTTACCTATTGCGGTGCAGTCTGGTTTAACGCCTCTGGCTGCAGCTATGGCAATGAATCTGTTTGGTCATGGATTTGCGCTGAGCTATGATGCTGTGATACAGGGGGCTCCGGCCATTTCAGCAGGAGCAGCGGATATTTCCACAACGGATATTTTAAGCAAAGGACGGCCATTGTTCTGGATCATGGGTCTTACCTGTGTTTGCAGTGCTTTTTTGCTCAATCGTGTGACCATAATTGGAAAGAGAAAGACTGCGGGGGACAATGAGAAAAAGAATGCAGGAAATCGGAACCTGATGTTGAAAACAGATCTGCAACCGGAAAAAGTGAGAGCTTCAGAAAAGGTGGAAGGGGCAGAAATGGGCGCAGAGCCAGAAAAGAAGAAGGCTTCCAGAACTGCTATGATCCTGGCGATCCTTACGCCTGTAGCCTTTCTCATGGATATCCTGTTTATGTTTTTATTCAAGTTAAAGGGCGGAGATGCCACCAGCCTGGTAGCAGGAACGGCAATCCTTCTTATGTGCGTAGGTGCCATTATGGAGTTTAAAACAGATTCCCTTGAAAAAGTAACAGAATATGTGACAGACGGATTTCTATTTGCCATCCGTATTTTTGCTCCTGTTATTGTGATCGGAGCCTTTTTCTTCTTAGGAGGTAATGGCATTACCCATATTTTAGGGGATTCTTATGAGAGGGGCATTTTAAATGACTGGGCTTTATGGCTGGCACATCATGCACCTTTAAACCGGTATATGACAGCGTTATTACAGTTGATCATCGGTGGTCTTACAGGCTTAGATGGTTCTGGTTTTTCCGGGCTTCCTCTTACTGGTGCCCTGGCCCGTACCTTCGGCACTGCCACAGGCGCTTCCATTCCGGTCCTGGCATGTCTGGGGCAGATCAGCGCTATTTTTATTGGCGGTGGAACGGTAGTGCCATGGGGTTTGATCCCGGTAGCGGCTATCTGTAATGTGGATCCGGTGGAACTGGCAAGAAAGAATATGCTGCCAGTCTCTATTGGGCTTGTGTGTACGTTTCTGGCGGCATGTGTGCTGTTGTAAGGTTCCACCTGCGTAAGCAGGCAGTGGAGTGCGCGAACCTGAGTATATAAGGAGGTTGCCGTATGTGTGGGATCGCAGGATTTTATCAAAGTCACTTTGACTATTGTACAAAGGAAGAGCATTACCGCCGGATACTGGAAGATATGGAAAAAGTACAGAAGCATCGCGGGCCGGATGAGCAGGGAAATTATCTGGACTCCCATTTTGGGCTTGCCCATGTGCGGCTGTCTGTGCGTGACCTGGTATCCGGGCGTCAGCCCATCCTTAAAAGAGCAGGAGATAAGACCTTTGGGATCGTATATAACGGAGAACTGTATAATACCAGTGAATTAAAAGAAGATCTACTGGAAAAAGGCTGGGAGTTTTCCACCACCAGCGATACAGAAGTGATCTTAACCGGTTATATGGAATATGGACCGGATTTTGTAAAGCAGATGAACGGTATTTTCGCTTTTGCCATTATGGACCCGGTAAAAGATGCTTTGGTGCTGTTTCGTGACCGACTGGGAGTAAAGCCATTATTTTACACCTGTTTTCAGGATCAGGTCATCTTTTCCTCAGAGATCAAGGGACTTTTTGCCTATCCGGGGGTTACGCCAAAACTGGATAAAAGGGGTTTAAACGAGATTTTCAGCATTGGACCTGCAAAAACCTATGGCTGCGGCGTTTTCAAGGATATAGAAGAGCTGCTTCCAGCCCATTATCTTGTATGCAATTCCTCTGGTCTGCATACAGAATGTTACTGGAAATTAGAGAGCAGGCCTCATGAGGACAGCTATGAGCAGACGGTAGAAAAAACTGCGTTTCTGGTCCGGGATGCCATCCGCCGCCAGATCATTTCCGATGTGCCGGTGTGTACCTTTTTATCTGGTGGTGTGGACAGCAGCCTTGTATCAGCTGTTTGCAGTGCAGAACTGAAGAAGAAAAATAAGCAGCTGACTACATTTTCCTTTGATTTTAAGGATAATCACAAATATTTTACAGCTAATGCCTTTCAGCCTTCTATGGACCGGCCCTTTGTGGATATTATGGTAAAATTTCTAGGCTCCGACCATCATTACCTGGAATGTGACAATGTGACCCAGGCAGATCTGCTTTATACGTCTGTGGAAGCCAGAGACCTGCCTGCTATGGCAGATGTAGACTCTTCCCTGCTGTATTTCTGTTCCCAGGTAAGCAACACCCACAAGGTGGCTTTAACGGGAGAATGTGCAGATGAGATATTTGGAGGCTATCCCTGGTTTCACAAAAAGGAATGTTTTGAGGAAGAAACATTTCCATGGACTATGGATCTGTCTGCCAGAAAGGTGCTTTTAAAAGATACATTTGTGGATTATCTGGGAATGGATGAGTATGTGCAGGAGACCTATGAAAAATCAGTGTCAGAAACCCCAGGACTGTCAGAAGATACACCGAAAGAAGCACGCCGCCGTGAGATCGCATGGCTGAACCTGAAATGGTTTATGCAGACATTATTGGATCGTATGGACCGCACCAGCATGCATTCCGGGCTGGAAGCAAGGGTGCCCTTTGCAGATCACCGCATTGTAGAATATCTGTGGAATGTGCCCTGGAACATGAAGACAAAGGAGGGGGTGGCAAAGCACCTGTTAAGGGAGTCTGCAAAGGGCCTGCTGCCAGATGAAGTGCTGTGGCGCAGAAAATCCCCATATCCAAAGACCTATGACAGAGCCTATGAGGCACTGTTAGTAGGCCGGGTGCGGGAGATCTTAGAAGATGGCAGTTCTCCGGTATTGCAGTTTTTGGATAAGGCAAAAACAGAGAAATTTCTGGAAAGCCCCTCAGACTATGGAAAACCATGGTATGGTCAGCTGATGGCAGGACCGCAGATGCTGGCGTATATGATCCAGGTGAATTACTGGCTGAAAAAGTATAACATTAAAGTAAGCGAATAGCCCCTGCCCCTTGTAGGCGGGGATATAGTGAGTATGTGGCGGTATTGTGCTATTTGTTGTCTGGTTCCTGGGCAAAGGCCTGCCGGGTCAGTTCCAGGAAATACTGGTCTGCCCTGGACAAAAATCCTCCTTTTAAAGTGGCAATACTCAGATCCCAGCTGGGGCTATAGGACTCATCAATGGATAATAATACCGGCGGATGGGCGGCAGATGTCAGGGCGGCATATTCCATAGGCAAAAAGGTAATGCCAATGCCCTGACCGGCCAGCCGCTGTGCTGTTTCGTAGTTTTTCAATATCAGGACGATATTAGGAGTGATCCTGGCTTTTGCAAGAATGGCATCTGACACGTGGCGGATGCGCTGCTGTGGATGAAGAAGGATCAAAGGTTCATTTTTTAATAAACGCACGTCTAAGACCGGGAAAGGATATCCCGGTTTTTCTTTTGCTTTCTGGATCAAAGGATGCCCCTGGGCCAGTGCGATCACAAAGGGGTCTTCTGATAAAAATTCATAATCCAATAATGGATTGGGCGCCAGCTTTGGAGCGTGGAGCAGGGCAAAATCCATAGCACCTGTAAGGACCTGTTCTTCCAGCTTTCCAGTATTATCTTCACGGATATCCAGTTCAACAGAGGGGCTGTTTTTCTTAAATTCCGGCAGGATCTTAGGAAGAATGACTGTTCCTAAATGATTGGTGGTTCCCATAACAATGCGGCCGGATTTTAACTGGTTGATGTCGCTGATCTCCGCCTCAAAATCGCTGTATATCTTAAGAACCTGGCAGGCCATCTGGTAACAGCGCTGTCCTGCATAGGTAAGAGTAAGTCCGGAAGGCGTCCGGTTAAAAAGTTTTGCCCCCAGATTCTCTTCAATCCGCTGTAAAGACTGGCTTAAAGAGGGCTGGGCGATGTAAAGTTTTCTGGCAGCAGAAGAGATACTTTTTTCGTCTGCTACGGTCTTGATATATTCTAATTCGCGGCTTGTCATAAGGGGAAACCTCCTTTGTGGTGTGTACTCGCGAACACGCGCTTGCGCGCTTTACTGCCTGCTACGCAGGCGGTTCGCTCGTTAATGGTCCAGGAAAAATAAATGCCACCTGCGGTGTCGCTTATTTTTCCTTTGGACTCATTATATAGGTAAATATGTATACATGTTATTATATATATAGTATTTGCCTATAAAAGTAAAGAGGTGTATAGTTAGTTCAGAAAGAAAAACAAACAAACCTAAATGTAGCAAAGGAAAACGACCAGATCCATGTTGTGGATGGTCATTCAGGTTTAATAACAAAAAGGAGAAGAACATTATGGTAAAGTTATATGATGAAGGTGTTTACCTTGTAAATGGCACTGAGATTGTACCAGAGTCTGAAGCAGCAAAGGTACAGGCTCTTACAGGAAAAGCAGCAGATAAAGAAGAAGCAAAGAAAGGCACAATGGCCTGTAGCATTTTAAGTGCTCATAATACCTCCGGTGATATGGAGCATTTAAAACTTAAATTTGACGCAATGACATCTCACGATATTACATTCGTAGGTGTTATCCAGACAGCAAAGGCTTCCGGAATGGAGAAATTCCCTGTTCCTTATGTACTGACCAACTGCCACAACTCCCTTTGTGCAGTAGGCGGAACCATTAACGAAGATGACCATATGTTTGGTCTTTCCGCAGCAAAGAAGTATGGCGGTATCTACGTTCCACCTCACATTGCAGTTATGCATCAGTACATGCGTGAAATGCATGCAGGCTGCGGACGCATGATCTTAGGATCTGACTCCCACACCCGATACGGTGCATTAGGAACCATGGCAATCGGCGAAGGCGGCGGCGAGCTGGTAAAACAGCTGTTATGTGATACATACGATGTAGCTTATCCAGGTGTTATCGCTATTTACCTGACTGGAAAGCCAGGACCTGGCATCGGACCTCAGGACGTAGCACTTTCCATTATCGGAGCAGTCTTCAAGAAAGGCTATGTAAAGAACAAAGTAATGGAATTCGTTGGACCGGGCGTTGCTTCCATGACAACCGACTACAGAAACGGCGTAGATGTTATGACAACTGAGACTACCTGCTTAACATCTATCTGGCGCACCGATGAAGATACAAAGGCATTCTTAACTGCTCATGGCAGAGGCAATGCTTACAAGGAATTAAATCCAGCAGATGTAGCTTACTATGACGGCTGCGTTTACGTAGATTTAAGCACCATTAAGC
>JBNMGK010000365.1:0-2885 GCA_050872205.1 Enterocloster sp. | reverse complement strand
TTTGCCGCATGGGGAGAATATAGCACATATAAAATGAAAATGCAACAATTAAAAAAGTACAAAAAATTATACAAAGGATTGGAAAGAGAGTCTATCTGGAGATTCCGCCTGCGATCTTCCCGGCTGCCAGCTTTAGAAACTGAAGCTTTTTTCTGTCTTTTTCAGGCATATGGCAGCTTAGGATCTCTACCAGCAGTGCAGTCTCAGAATCTGTAAAATGCAGTCCCTTTTCATTGGCTTCCTGACATACCCGAAGGAAGCTGTTCATAAAATGAGACTGGTCTGTATGAGATATTTTCTCGGCAAACTCAGTTAATAATGTTACTTTTTCAGGATCCATTGCCTTAAGACGGGGATCCAGCTTCCAGTTATGATCCATAAAAGCTCCTTTCTGGTAAAATGTGTTCCCGGAATCTTCCCGGAGAATAAAACTCACTGGGGTTAATTCATAGCCTGCAATGCAGCAATAACCATTTGCAGTGTTTCAAAACGTGCCTGCTGTCCAGGTGTTAAAAGACGCCGGATCTGTTCTAAGGGAGTCTGGCCTTCTAACAATGCATTTGCCACGTCTATAAGATTCTGTTCTCCCGGATTTCCATAAGGCTTCAATGCTTTTAATAGTTCTCTGGGAGAAGCAGGTTTTCCAGGAGGAGAATCCAGTGAACAGATCCCCATAGCTGCAGTTTCCCCATTTTCAAAAAGCTGAAAGGTATTTTTTAGCTCCTGGATCTTTACAAACATGGAAAGAGTCCGCTGCTGGGGAACACTTAAATAAGGAAGAGCTGCCTTCATCATTTGAAGGTGGTGGTCGCCTGTGAGATAATCCAGATCAGTCAGTTTATAGTCTGTATGTTCATTGGAAGGATTCATATTTTTACCAGCCTTGCTGCTTTGGTTTAAACTTATGCGGCAACCTGTTATTTCATGCATATATTGTAGTAGGGAGGATGTACTCTCTGGAAGGAGGTATTTTGTATGTATAGCAGACTGGTGATCGATGGGAATGCTGTATATGAAATAGATGAGGAATGTGTACAGAAAAAGAAAAACGAAAGGTTAAAAGGGGGAAAACGGAGAGAAGAGACCGGAAACGGAGAGAAAAATATTCCTGTAAGATAAAAACAGGGGGCGTTTACACGCCCCGCTGATGCCATGGATGGAGAGAATGTGCCAGTGGCGCATTCGCTGACCTTTACAAAAGATTAGCAGAAGCCACCATTGTTACCGCCACAGCAGCATAAAAGCAGCAGGATCCAGATAATGTCGCATCCGCATCCGTTGCCGCAGCCGTTATTTCCGAAACAGCCGCCAAAACCATTGCCGCCGCAGCAGCATAAGATCAGGATGAGCCAGATGATATTGCATCCATTTCCTCCGCTCTGGCATCCGCACCCGCAGTCACATCCGCAGTTTGTTGCTGCTACATCACTCATGTTAGTTCCTCCGAAATATGTTTGATTACAATCCTATGATATGTAAGGCAGCTTGCTCATGTTTCTTCTTTTTTGAAAAAAATAAAAAAGGACAGCAAATTTATGGATATTTGTACTATAATGGTATCTGTTGAGTTGTTATTTTAGGAGGAATAAAAATGGATCAGAACCGTTTATATTATGCTACCCCATATGTAAAAACATTTATGTGCACCGTTGTTTCCTGCACACAAAATAAAAAAGGTACCTGGGATACCATTTTAAACCAGACCGCTTTTTATCCGGAAGGAGGCGGACAACCCAGTGATACCGGTACTTTAAATGGAGTGAAGGTTCTCCATGTCTGTGAAAAAGGAGAAGAGATCATCCATGAACTGGAAGCTCCTTTAGAAGAAGGTGCTTTAGCCGAGGGAATCATCGACTGGCAGAAACGTTATGACAATATGCAGCAGCATACAGGAGAACACATTTTCTCCGGTCTGGTACATAAGCATTTTGGCTATGACAATGTAGGTTTCCACATGGGCGCAGATGAAGTGACTGTGGATTTTAACGGTATTATTACCCAGGAACAGTTAGATGCTCTGGAAGATGAGGCAAACCAGCTGATCTATGACAATGTGCCGATCCATGTATTTTATCCGTCCAAAGAAGAACTGGAGCAGTTAGATTACAGAAGCAAAAAGGAACTGACCGGTGTGGTACGTATCGTGGAGATCCCAGGAGGAGATATCTGTGCCTGCTGCGGTACCCATGTAGAGACAACAGGAGAAGTAGGTATCATCAAGCTGCGTACCATGATCAATTATAAAGGCGGTGTGCGTATTTCCATGCTCTGTGGCCGTCGGGCGCTGATGGATTACAGAGAACGCTTAAAAGATGAGATCCGCATTTCCAATCTGCTTTCTGCCAAGCTGGCATTGGTTCCGGAAGCAGTAGAAAAGCTGAAAAATGAAAGTCAGGAAAAGGATCTGGCAAATGGCCGTCTCTGGCAGCAGCTTTTAGAGAAAAAAGCAGAAAGCTATCCTGAAAGCGGAGAGGTACTGGCTGTATTTGAAGAAGGATTATCTCCAGTGCAGCTGCGTCAGCTGTCCACCATGCTGTATGAAAAGGGCAAAGGAAAGATCGTAGGAGTTTTCTCTGGAAAGGAAGAAGACCAGGTATATCAGTATGCCTTAGGCAGCAGCCAGGCAGATATGCGTAAATTAAGCAAAGCCATGAACGGCGCGTTAAACGGCAGAGGCGGCGGAAGCAATCTTATGGCCCAGGGAACCTTTAAAGCCGGTGAGAAAGAGATCCGGGAAGTGTTTACCCGGGAAGCTGGAAATCTGGAATAGGGAAATTTGAAAGGAAAAAGCTGCGGGCACCCGCAGGAGAATGTAACAAATTCTGTGTAAATACTAAATAAGCTATATATCCTCTTGGATTGATGTTAAAATAAATATTAATTCA
>JBNMGK010000274.1:0-3985 GCA_050872205.1 Enterocloster sp. | reverse complement strand
GTTACGATATCCGTTGTCATATCATTTGCCGGATGCTGTACAGGCGTAAAGGAGTTGATCTCCTCGCCCAGCGGCAGTACAACGATACCGCCCGGATGCTGTCCGGTTGAACGTCTGACACCGGTACAGCCTTCTGCAATTCGTTCGATCTCGCAGCGGCGTTTATGGATGCCACGTTCTTCATAATATTTCATCACATATCCATACGCCGTCTTTTCCGCCAGCGTACCGATCGTCCCGGCGCGGAATGTCTGTCCGTAACCGAAAATAACCTCCGTATAGTCATGGGCCTTACTCTGGTACTCACCAGAGAAGTTTAAGTCGATATCAGGCTCCTTATCTCCCTTAAATCCAAGGAATGTTTCAAATGGGATATCAAAACCGTCTTTTTCCAGAGGTGTTCCACATACCGGGCATTTTTTATCCGGCATATCGCAGCCTGCCATACCGGAGAACTTACGCACCTCTTCCGAGTCAAAATCATAGTAACGGCACTTTGGACAATGATAATGAGGACTTAATGGATTTACCTCTGTAATACCAGACATGGTGGCCACAAAGGAGGAACCTACAGAACCTCGGGAACCTACCAGGTATCCGTCCTCATTGGACTTCCATACCAGTTTCTGGGCAATGATATACATAACGGCGAATCCATTGGTGATAATGGAATGCAGCTCCCGCTCCAGGCGGTCTACTACGATCTTAGGAAGATCTTCACCATACATTTCATGGGCGCGGTCATAGCAGATCTTTGTTAAGGTTTTGTCAGAATCAGGAATAACCGGCGGACACTTATCCGGGCGCACTGGCGCGATCTTTTCACACATATCAGAGATCTTGCGCGTATTGGTAACTACTACCTCATATGCCTTATCTGGTCCCAGATAGGCAAATTCCTCTAACATCTCTTCTGTTGTACGCAGATACAGCGGCGCCTGGTCATCCGAATCCTTAAATCCCTGACCAGCCATGATAATACGCCTGTAAACCTCATCCTGTGGATCCAGAAAATGAACGTCACAGGTGGCGCACACCAGTTTTCCAAACTGGGTTCCCAGATCTACGATCTTTTTATTGATCTCTATCAGGTCTTCTTCTGTTTTAACTGTACTCTTTTCATCCCGCAGCATAAATGCATTATTGCCTAAAGGCTGGATTTCCAGATAATCATAGAAATTTACCAGTCTGGCAATCTCTGCATCAGGCGCGCCACGAAGAAGTGCCTGGTACAGCTCGCCCGCCTCACAGGCAGAACCGATCAGCAGACCTTCTCTGTACTTGTCCAGAACGCTCTTGGGGATACGTGGACGTCTGGAATAATAATCCAGGTGGGACCAGCTGATCAGACGGTACAGGTTGATACGCCCCAGGTCATTTTTGGCCAGGATGATCACATGATTGGTAGGCAGCTTCATAATAGTCTGGGCATCCATAGTGCTTAACTCATTTAAGTGGTCCAGATCCTCAATATCCCGTTCCCGCAGCATCTTTACAAAAGCGGCAAAGATCTCCGCTGTAGCTCCTGCATCATCTACAGCCCGGTGGTGATTTTCCAGGGAAATATTTAAAGCTTTTGCCACTGTATCCAGCTTAAAACGGTTTAAATTTGGCAGAAGAAGCCGGGCTAAGGATACAGTATCCAGTACCGTTGGCGAAAAGGGCAGTCCCAGTGCTTCTGCATAATGACTGATAAAGCCCACATCAAAGCCTGCATTGTGGGCAACTAACACTGCATCTCCCACAAATTCTAAGAACTGAGGCAGGATCACATCGATCTTCGGATAAGGCAGAACCATAGCGTCGTTGATGCTGGTCAGCTTTTCAATATCAAATGGAATAGGCACATCCGGGTTTACAAACGTAGAAAACTTGTCTGTGATCACACCATCTACTACTTTTACAGCGCCGATTTCAATAATACGGTTCTTTACAGGGCTGAAACCGGTGGTCTCAATATCGAAAACAACATAGGTATCTGCAAAAGTCTGGCCTTTTGAATTTTCTACCAGCTGTTTGGTATCATCTACCAGATAGCCTTCCACACCATATAAGATCTTAAAGGTATCCCCTTTATCTAAAGCATGGTTTGCATCAGGGAAAGCCTGAACGCAGCCATGGTCTGTAACAGCAATAGAGGACATGCCCCATTTTTTCGCCCGCTTAATGATGCTCTTTACCTCGGAAACACCATCCATATCGCTCATTTTTGTATGGCAGTGCAGCTCCACACGTTTTTCCAGACTGTTGTCCATACGCTTGGTGGTAAAGTCATCTGCCTTTTTGATGCCTACAATCGAGCCTAAAGTCAGTTCGCCGTCAAACTTGTCAATGGTGGTAACACCCTTGATCTTAATGAACATGCCTGTTTTGATCATGTCCTTCACTTCATTAAAGATCTCCGGACGGATGAACATTTTAGCTGTAATAGTATCGGTAAAATCGGTTACATCAAAGGTAAGGATAAATTTGCCGCTTCTAAGCTCACGGCTTTCACAGGTTAAGATCTGGCCTCGTAAGGTAACTTCTCCAATTTCTCCATCGATCTTTTCAATCTCCATAAAGTCATCTTCAAAATCACGGCCATAAAGTACATCTGGATTATTGGAACGTTTAACAGAGAATTTTCTGTCTTCCCCAAATCCTGAGTCTTTTTCTCTTCCCCAGCCCTTTCTGCCTTTGCTTAGCTGAGGTTTTTCCGTTTTGCCACCTGTCTGTGGCTTAAGGGCAGCCAGTTTTCCTGCATCTGCAGTTTTTATGCCGTCTGATACAGGAGAAATAATCTCATCATTTCCAGAAACATTTCCAGAAGCCGCCTGATCCATAAGTGTATCCCATGGAGCTGCCTCAGGCATAGGAACGTCCATGATAATTGCATCTTTTGTCTGAGTTTTTTTCTCAATGTCACTCTGGGCTGTGACAGGCTGTGAGATATTTCCTCCAGCTTCTGTACTATCTAATTCATCCTTATGATTCTGCCAGTAAATAGCCTGAGCTTCTCTTTCTAACTTCTGCTCGATCTGCTTTCTTCTGTCATTTTCCTTTGCCGGGATATACTGAAATGCCACTTCTACCGGCAGACCGCACCGCTCATTAAATACCTTTTCCAGAACACGCTTTAACTCATTTGTCTTGTCCCGGTTCACCATGGTATCTTCTACAGTAAGCACCATCTTTCCCTCGTCTTCAAAGACGATCTGGGCTTTGCGGAACATGCTGTATTCTACGATGCTGTAATGCTTTAATTCCAACAGCAGACTGTCCTTATACATCTTTAAAAGCTTTTCCGGTGTATACTGACCTGACAGTCTGTATTTTTCCTGTATCTTAATGGTGATCTGTTTATCCGGGAACAGCTGGTCTTTGATCCCCCGTTCCAGATCATATATATTTTGTTTATGGATCAGCCTTGTGCTTTTCATATAAACACGAATAGAGCTTCTATCTCTGGCAGAAGTTACTTTTTCTACTTCCGCCAAAGCTAAAAGCTCCTTTAAAGGCTCTGCAATATTAAGGGTTGGAAATACTTCTAAAAAACCTTTTGCCATTCAGATTACTTCTTTCTTGCTTCTGCCATTGCTTCCAGTTCACTGCGAAGGGAGTTTAACAGATCCTCTTCTGGTACTTTCCGTAAGATCTCACCTTTTTTAATGATCAGGCCTTCACCTACACCGCCGGCAATCCCAATATCTGCCTCTCTGGCTTCTCCTGGTCCATTGACCACGCAGCCCATAACAGCCACTTTGACACCATCTAAGCCTTCCATGCCGGAAACCATAGTTTCTACCTGGTTTGCAAGGTGGATCAGATCAATACGGGTACGGCCACAGGTTGGACATGAAACTACTTCTACACCGCCTTTTCTAAGCCCGAGTGTCTTCAGGATACGTTTGGCGGATTTGATTTCTTCCAGAGGTGCACCTGTAAGGGATACACGAATCGTGTCACCGATTCCCTGATACAGGATAATTCCTAACCCAATGGC
>JBNMGK010000232.1:0-4738 GCA_050872205.1 Enterocloster sp. | reverse complement strand
GTTGCCATGGCGATCTGGGCTGCTTTTCCGTAACCTACGATGCCAGGAACATTTTCAGTACCTGCACGGCGCTTACGCTCCTGAGCTCCGCCGTGGATAAAGGAGCGAATCTTTACACCTGTACGGATATACAGGAAACCAATTCCCTTTGGTCCGTTTAACTTATGACCGCTGGAGCTTAACATATCAATGTGGCACTCATCTACATTGATCGGCACATGAGCATAAGCCTGTACAGCGTCAGTGTGGAATAAGATGCCGTGTTCTTTTGCGATCTCACCGATCTCCTTAATAGGCTCAATGGTTCCGATCTCATTGTTTGCAAACATAATGGAGATCAGAATGGTATCTGGACGGATTGCCTTCTTTAATTCATCTAATTTAACAACACCATTTTCATCTACATCAAGATAAGTTACCTCATAACCTCTCTTTTCCAGATACTGGCAGGTATGAAGGATAGCATGATGCTCGATCTTGCTGGTGATGATGTGCTTGCCCTTTGCGCTGTAAGCCTCTGCTGTAGCAACTAATGCCCAGTTGTCAGACTCGCTTCCGCCTGCTGTAAGGTAGATCTCATTTGTCTTTGCGCCTAAAGACTTTGCAATGATCTCTCTTGCATTGGTAACTGCCTTTTTGCTTTCTGATGAAAATGTATATACAGAAGATGGATTTCCGTAATACTCTGTAAAATAAGGAAGCATTGCTTCCACAACCTCCGGCCTTGTTTTGGTAGTGGCTGCATTATCAAGATAAATCAGCTTTTCCATAATAGATTTTCCGCCTTTCTTCTATAAAAATTGTCTTATCTATGCGGGGTATTCCCAGCTATATATTTCTTCGCTACCCTTTACTATAACATAGTATTCCAGGAAACTCAATGTGAATACCCGATTGTTTTAATTTCATACAAAGTTAGTTGGTTTATCTCCCCTTTCTCTGAGGATCACCCCCAAAAACGCCCCATAACAGGCTGTTATTATTCCCATGCGGAATACCATTCCCATAAAAGTATCCGTTATTGGAATAGCTGTACAAAGAGCCAGATCGATTCCAAGGCTGATAAAAAGAGCAAAACCTGGCTTTAAAAAGCATTCTGCCATATTGCAGTGAAAATCCACCTGCTTTCCTACAGACAGGCAGCATAAGAAGGCCAGAAACAATTCGCTGACCAGAAATCCCCATAAATATCCACGGATGCCAAAAACAGGCACCGCAAAAAGCACAAATGCCAGGCGGATCCCCATAGCTGCCATGTTCTGCAAAAATGTAATTCCCGTTTTTCCAAGACCATTTTGTATACTGCCCATGGTAGTGGCCAGATACATAAAAGGGCAGAGCCAGCAAAGGACCATGATAAACGATCCGGAAAGCTCATTGTGAAAGATCATGGTCCCCAGGCTTTTTCCAAATCTTGTAAACAGCCCGATGCATAAGATCCCCATATAACAGCTGCACTGAAAGGATAATGTCACCATAGTGGAAATACGGCTTTCATCCTTTCTTGCCTGGGCTCTGGCAGCAGAAGGCAGCAAAAGCACTGCCATGGAATTAGTGATAGCTGAGGGAAACAGGATAAAGGGCAGCGCCATACTGGTAAGTACCCCATATACGGACAATGCCTCTTTGTTGGTAAGGCCATAAGCAATAAGACGGCTGGGAATGAGAATGGCTTCTGCGCTTCCCAGAAGATTTAATACCAGGCGGTTTCCCATAAGAGGCAGCGCCAACGTGAGAATTGGCCCCAGATTTACAAAGATACCAGCGTCCTCAAAATTTTGACTTTCCTTATCCCATTCCCGCTCTTTCCTCTGCCCTTTCTGAGGCGGCGCAAAAAACAGCGCCAGAAATGTAAAAGCAGCCGAAGCCATTTCCCCGATAAGATGCCCTTCTACCGCCAGTCCCACAGTTACAGATCTTCCATTTTTTTCCAGATATATTACCAACAGCCACACAGCCCCCATGCGGATCACCTGCTCGGCGATCTGGGAAAAAGAAGGGATATGTGCCTTATTCATTCCATAATAATAGCCGTTGATGCAGGCATGTAAACAGGCAAATGGTACGGAAACTGCCAGTACCGGCAGATATCTGGCCGCCTGAGGCTCCGAAAGGATATTAGAAGCCAGAAATATTCTTCCTCTGCACAGCAGAAAAACCGGGATCACAGAAAGGCTTAGTGACAGGATCAGACCGCATAAAAAAACAGACCTTCCTTTTTCCCTGTTAGCTGCCACATACTGGGACAGTGCCGTCTGGATGGAACCGGCACACACTGCAAATGCAATGCTGAAAAAGGGATGGATCATATTATAAAGCCCCAGACCTTCTGCCCCGATGGTACGAGACATGTAGATCCGGTAAAAAAAGCCTAATACACGGCAGAAAAGCCCGGCTCCCGTCAGCAGTATGGTCCCTTTTATAAATTCTTTTTTCCCCGGTGAAAGAAGCTGGCTGATATTAAGATCCATAACCTTCTCTCCTTACTGCCCCAATGTACGTTATTCCAATGTATGAAAAAAAGGCCTGAAGTATTCAAAACTTCAGACCTTTTTAATAACTCTCGAAGGATCCCATCTATTTTATTTTTCAGTTTATCTGTGTTCTTCTTTTACAAGTTTAAAAACTCCGGTCACATCTAAAACTTTGGCAATGTTATAAAAAATAAAAGAATCAATTGGACACATGATCGCATTCTTTACCAGTCTCGCCGGAAGAAGCACTGCAAATGCCTTTCCATAAAGAATGGATAAACACCAGGTGTTAAGAAGCACATTACAGATAAGTGCCACTACTACATGAGCTGCAAGCACTCTCCAGAAGTTCAGTTCCTTCTTATAATAAAAGCTTCCATAGATCAGGCCTGCAAGCATGGCGATCAGTGTAAATCCAGGGAAAAATGCACCTGTTGGCTTGATGAGATACTTTAAAATATCCATAGTGCCTGCAAACACGCTTCCCACTACAGGTCCAAACAGCATATGAACGATCTCATTGGGAATACCGGAAAAACCGATACGCAGGGTACTTCCCAGCTCGATACTTAAAGAACCTAATACAATGGCAATGGCTCCTAACATGGCACAGACAGTAACGGTCTTCACCCGTCTTAACTGTCTGAAAGAACCGGTAAACAAAGTTGCTAATCTTTCCATAAAAAAATTACCTCCTTTGCAGATACCTCATACTACAATCGGAGATAATCAAGATTTTCTCTGATGCAGCGGGATGCGGCTTATGTACCGCAGGAACATTTTTTAAATGCTCCTTTCGTCTGACTGACAACTCCCTGTTCAGCCGGCACTTAACGCACATAAACCTACTCTGCTTTCTTATGTTATTTTCATAGTTATTTTTAAGTAACTATACTCTCTTTTTATGGAATTGCAAGTATTTTTTTACGGACATTCTGTTTAAGGCGTTCCCACAGGTATCTGCCCCGGATATTTACGGCCTCCAGTAAAAAGTTCCATCCTTCTCTTCTCTGACTGCAAAATCTTCATCCCTGAGGTACTCCAGACAGGAGAAGCACTTGCTCATGATCATTTTCAGCTTGATAAATTCTTCTGTGTCCTTGGGCGGATGAGGCATGCCATAGGCAATGGATGCTATCTCCCGTATCGTCCTTGGTCTCTGACTGTGCTCCAGGATATTGTGGATGATCTCGATCTTATCCAGATAAGAGAATACAATACGGTCCACTACCTTTTTTGAATCTGTAATGTGGCTTCCATGTGCCGGAAAAAGATGACAATCCTTAAATTCATGTTTAAACTGTTTCAGAGAAGCAAAATAACCCTTCAACAGATGTTCATCCGGATATGTAGTTGCAACAATAGGCACGATCCCTTTTATCACCTGATCTGCGCAGAAAAATATCTTATGCCCTCTGTCTAAAAGTCCCAGCTGTCCATAGGTATGTCCTTTTAATGCTACTGTCTCAAAGGTATATTCTCCATAGTGGAACACTTCACCAGGGCCAACATGGACATAAGGAAAATCCCGCACTTCAAATCTCCACTTTTTACGGTGACCTCCCACTTCTTCCCGCACCTGTTCAAACATTCCCCAGACTTCCGGTGTTTTTTCAGGTGTAACACCTACGCTGTAAAGAACCTTATCCTGCTCCGCCGGATCTGTTTTCTGTGTGCTGTAAAACAGGCAGTCATAGCGATGGCGTTCTTCCAGGGGGTTCATATAGATGGTAGCCCCCCGTTCTGCATAGATACTTGCAAGTCCTGAATGATCATGGTGTTTATGAGTCAGAAATACATCCAGATCCTTATACTCAATCCCCAGCTCCTGCAATACACCTTCCATTTTTTCCAGACATTTTGTATCCTGAAAGCCTGCATCGATCATCAGGCTTCTTTCCCCTTTTTTTCCTGGAATGATAAATATATTGATCTCCGTGGTCGTTCCCATATCCGTTGTCAGAAGAACTTCATAAATACCAGGCAGACATTCTGTCATAACCTACCTCCTCCTGTATCCTCTGATGCATTATCTTCTATCAAGTATAAAGCATTCACAGTTTTTTGTAAATATACGCAGAAATTAACCTGAAAGCAAAAAGGCCTCCTGCATATCTAAATACGCAAAAGGCTTTTCAGATTCTGAATCTAATATTTTATTATGCTGCAAACTGTGCGATCTCATCTAACAGGTTCTGACATTCATCAGAGTGAAGGATGACTTCTACAGTCTTGTAACGTGCCAGGGATAATAAGCCTACAAT
>JBNMGK010000047.1:0-12841 GCA_050872205.1 Enterocloster sp. | reverse complement strand
TCATTTTCCTGATAACGCTTATTAATGTTCTTGGAAAACATTCTTGCATACAGAATAATAAGCACGATCCATTCCAGTGTCCATAATATTCTGGAAGGCAGATGTGCCGGGATCAGAAAATTAAAAATAATCAGTGCTAACAGCAGTCCAGATAAGAAACGCCCAAACTGATCCATTCCATATCTTCCGATCATAAAGCGCTGAAACTGCTGTCTGAGTCTGTTTAAATAGTCACGCATGTATATTTTCTCCTCAATATTTATGCTGTAATATTGCCTTTTAATCTGTGGGTAACATGCCCATATCTGCTTATTATACATGATATCCCATAAAACTTCCACTGACAGTTTTTAACGAATGCACAAAAACAGCTTCCCTGAAGGTTTCGTAATAGAAACACCAATCTGCGGGAAGCTGCTTTTTATTATCACCAGTTATTTCTGGCTGTTATGATATTTTGTATTGTGTTACAGAACTATATCCCACTTTCTAGGTATTTATTCAATCCAGATGCCATCTGTAGTCGGTCCAAAGCCTTCAAGTAATTCGTCATCCGCTGCAGTGAAAGCGCCTCTGATGCGGTAGTAGTAGCCTTTTTTCTGATTAAGGAATGTGATGTCAATAGCCGGATCATCAATTCCGTCTGGATATTCTTCTAATGTATACTCAAAATCTACATAGTCAACCTGTGTCCATCTCTTTTTGGTTTCATCATATCTGTCTAAGTAAAGTGAAACATACATTTCTGTTGCCGGCCTTCTTAAATATGCATGCGCTGTAGCACCAATATTTCCATTTCCATCATCTCTTATCGTTACCTCTGCTCCTATAAAGAATTCCCCTCTTGCAACAGTCCGTTCAGTCCCTGTACTATATTTTACACTCTTATCACACAATTTAGATTCCATATCAACAGACGTATAACTGTCTGGTCTTGGAATGCTTGCAAATGCAGTCGCTGTGAATACATTAAGTGCCACTAAACAGCCTATTATTAAACGTGCTAATTTCTTCATATAGCCTCCAACATATTAAAAATGAATTTTCTTTAACATTTCATCAAACTCCTTTTTATCTGTTGTGCTTAAAAGATGATAATATACACCATTATAAGTAAATTGTGCTTCATACGTTATCGTATTCTCGCTCAGTTTTTCTTCATATACCTTTATATCCATGCGAAGCCCTGGATTCCATACACTGTAACTTTCCTCTGCATCTGAGGTATACATTTGAGATGCTGCCAAACTAGACTTAGCTTGTACAAAAAATATTCTTTCATTTTTATATTGATACTGTATTTTTCCATATCCATTTCCCAGCATCACATCTTGAAAATACATTTCATTTGGCATATATCCAAGCCGTAAAGTTTTTACCCCCAACTCCTCAGAGATCTTCCCATACGCCTCTTCCTCATCACGCACCGTCACTACTTTGGAATCATTATTATATACTACCCCCTGATTAATACCTCGTCCATCCCGATAAAAATACGACTTCGTTCCCATAGCCGCAAATGCTCCACCTACTGTCAGTATTGCTGCTGCAACGCCCACTACAATCATCTTTTTCCACGAACGTCTGCGCTGTGGTTTTGAAACAGGAGTTGCTTCTGAAGATTCGGAAGCAGATTTACGTTCTGCCTGGATACGTAACCAGATTTTATCAAATTCATCTGCTGGAGCCGGATTTAAGGGCAGAGTCCGAGTGTCTTTTTCTGCCTGTTCAAAACTTTTTAAAATTTCTTTATCTCCGAAACTTCCCATCTTCTTATTCTGATGCTGCATCCAATCTCTCATTTCCAAGTTCAATCTTCCTGTTTTTCCCACTTTACACCTCAATTGTCAGATGCCCCTTAAGTTCCCTGACCGTTTAGGGTTGACTTTTCGCAGTTAATGCTTACTATATTAGTAGATGTTTTTCCTTCAGGAGGTTTTTATGAAAAAAATCATTTTAACCGGCGGCGGTACTGCCGGTCACGTTACTCCCAATCTTGCGCTTCTTCCTTCCTTAAAAAAGGCAGGTTATGAGATCCGCTATATCGGTTCCTATCAGGGCATTGAGCGCAAACTCATCGAAGGCGCCGGTATCCCTTATGACGGTATATCTTCCGGCAAGCTGCGCCGGTATTTTGATCTGAAGAATTTTTCTGATCCATTCCGTGTAGCAAAAGGTTATTTTGAGGCACTTCACCTTATGAAGCGCTATAAACCAGACGTTGTATTTTCCAAGGGCGGTTTTGTTGCTGTACCAGTTGTTCTGGCTGCCAAACATTATAAAATACCTGTTATCATCCACGAATCTGATATGACTCCTGGGCTTGCCAACAAGATCTGTATCCCTTCCGCTGCAAAAGTATGCTGCAACTTCCCTGAGACCCTTAAATATCTCCCAAAAGATAAGGCAGTTCTCACCGGTTCTCCTATCCGCGCAGAGCTTTTGGAAGGTGACCGCAGTGCAGGCTTGTCCTACGCTCATTTAACGGAAGATAAACCAGTTCTTCTGATCATTGGCGGAAGTCTGGGATCTGTAGCAGTAAATACGGCTGTACGCAAGATCCTGCCACAACTTTTAGATACATTCCAGGTAATACATATCTGCGGAAAAGGCAATCTGGACGAAAGCCTGATCGGTACACAGGGATATGTACAGTATGAATACGTAGATGCTCCTTTAAAGCACCTGTTTGCTGCCGCAGACATTGTTATCTCACGTGCAGGAGCCAATTCTATCTGCGAACTTCTGGCACTTCGCAAGCCGAATCTTCTGATCCCGCTTTCTGCTGCTGCCAGCCGGGGCGACCAGATCTTAAATGCAGATTCATTCGCACGTCAGGGCTTCAGCAAAGTCTTAAAAGAAGAAGAGCTTTCTGATGAGACTTTAAGCACTGCTGTTTTTGATCTCTACAAAAACAGAGATAACTATATTAATGCTATGGAAAAGAGCAGTCTCACCAATGCGGTGGAAACCATTACCGGTTTAATTGAGTCCTGCGCTTCCCATTCTTAAACCAGACACTTTAAAACTTCGGGGAACTGGCTGTTTCTAAGGCCAGTCCTCTTTCTTTAAAAGTGAACTTATGTACTTTCTAATGCGGCTGACTCGTGAATAACAGGCTTTTTCTGAAATAGAAAGCTTGCTGCAAACTTCACTGGTCGGCCGTCCTTCGATCAGTTTCAGCTCTGCTACCTTCTGCCAGTTTTCCGGCATTTGTTCTACCTCATCTAAAATTGCCTTACATCTTTCTTTTCCAGCATACATTTCAACAAGCCCCGGCTGTTGTGACTGCATTCTGTACTCTTCTGCCGCAAATATTTCTCCATCCAGATTTTCACAGCTGCGTTTTTTCTTTTGTCTGTGAAAATCCATACATCGACACTTAAGTATCCTGCCAAGTAAGATCTTCTTTCCTTCTTCTGACTGCTCCAGAGAATAATCAAACCTTGCATAGGAAACAAAGGTGTCCTGGACGATATCGTCAATATCATCCACCGGTATATCATGAGCATAAGCCAGACGTCTTAACGTATCCCGATAGGTGAGATACATTTCTTCAAAACGGGCTTTTGCCTCTTCATCCATCCGTTTTGCCATAGGTGACTACAGGCAATCCCTGATCTTCTCTGCTGCTTCCGTTAATTCTTCTGCAGATGCAGTCCCAGGCACCCAGTTAGCAATATTGGCAGGACCACCTTCATAACGCGGGATAACATGCATATGGAAATGCATTACAGTCTGTCCTGCTGCTTCGCCATTGTTCTGGACCAGATTAAATCCGGCACAGCCTAAACCTTTCTTCATAGCAGCACCTATCTTTGCTCCTAACGGAAGCACCTTTGCCGCTGTTTCCCCATCTAACTCGCATACATTGGCAAAATGCTTTTTAGGGAGGATCAGTGAATGTCCCTTTGATGCCGGTCCAAGATCCAGGATCACGCGGAAATCCTCATCCTCATAAACAGTCGTTGAAGGAATCACCCCTCTTGCGATCTTACAAAAAATACAATTATCTTCGGTCATTTCTAATTCCTCCTCTTTCGTGCCGATAAGCGCTTTTCTTGTCTCTAATACTAGCATACTTTTTTTCCCTTGTTAAGCGCATTTCTGCAATATCTCCAAAAATACGTCCCCTCACTCTGTCCGTTTTTGTCACCTCCTGCCGGCTTTTGTCGCTTTCTATTTCCAGAAATATCGTTCCTCTGCTATACGCACCTCATCTCCTTCATTTAACGCAATTTCCTCATTTGCAGCCAACAGTCTTCCATTCACTTTAGTTCCATTAGTGGAATTCAGATCTGTAAGAAAACATTGTCCCTCTTTTTCTGTTATACGCACATGAAAACGGCTGACAGCAGGCTTGTCCAGGATATAATCTGCCAGCCCCTCATGCTTTCCGATCACAAAAGGCATATATCCCACAGAAATATCCTGATTTTCCGGTACTGCAGATACCAGTGTATGGACCGGTTCTTCTTTTGCAGTGAGGAGTACTGTTTGAAATTCTGGTTCTGGCTTCTGCCAGCCACTGTCTTCGTCCTTGTTATCATCTACGCGATCCTTTTCTATCTCACCTGTATCCCGTGTCTTTTCCGGCTCTTCATAATAGATTCTCCATGGATCCTTCTTGTCTTCTTTTTCTGTCTCTTCGGCCTTAAATTCTCTGTTTTTCCCCCATTTTTCAAAAATAAAATGGCTCACTGTCACTCCCGCAGCAAGGATACCGCCTGCAGCCGCACCATACATCCAATACTGCGTCAGCACATCCACGCCATATAAAAACCAGGTTCCAGCAGCAGCTGCTGCCAGCAATAAAGGAATACACAACAGCTTTTTTACTAACTCCCAGACATGATTTCTGCCTTCTCTGTTACTTTCCCCATCTGCTTCTTCCCAAACATCATTCCACGACTCTTTCTCCTGCTCCCATACGTCATTTTCCTTCTCCGGTTTCAGTTCTTCTCGTGTTATTTCCTTTACCTTTTCTGTTTTCTCAGATACCAATACCTTTTCTGCCAGTATTTCCATTAGTTCTTCCAACCCATAATTATCTTTCATACTGGCCTGATAAAGCCCATAAGTCAGAACCACACATTCTCTGTCTTTATGGTCAATATGCTTCATCAGATACTGGATAAACTGACATAACTGGCTGTTAAAATCTTCTTTTCTTCCCGGTACAACACAAAAATCAGCCTTAAATCCTTCCGGTTCCACATAAATCAGCTCCGGGTCAATGAGTATCCCGCCATCTCCTAAAAGATAGGCTTCCATCCGATCCAATGTTTCATACAGCTGAAGAAAAAAGCTTCTCACCTGCCTTTCATCTGCAGGACGGCTCTCAAACAGACGGCTAATGGGCTGCCTGGAGGTGATATCGTAACAGTATACAACATCCCCGTCTGTATACTTTACTTTCATCTTCAGCAAACCGGGGATCTGATTTTTTTCCAACATCTCCGCTTCATAATTTCCTCCTTTGTCCTCTTTCTCCCATTTTACTGTCATATAACTGCGTTTCATTTCACGCATATATTCAATTTTCATCTGTCTCCCCCGGCTATCAGCGTAATTTTCCGTAAAAACTGTTCCGGCCTGAATCCTTTCACCTCAATCTGCTTCTCCCATTTTCCACCTGAAACCTTTCCAATTCTTTTTTCTCCTTTTTCCTGTATTGAAAGGTGAAGATCCACAAACTGCAGCATCAGTCCCTTATTTTCCCGAAAAAACAGCTCTGCTTCCTGGGATCTTAAGTTTTTTTCATGGCGGCATTTCTCCACCGCCTCATGAAGCACCATAGCCGCTGCAGTCTCATCATGGACCTGCCCGGCTTTTCCAATAAAAACAGCCAGTGAAAGCAGCACCACCGACATCACACAGGCTGCTTCCACTGTAAGACTTCCTCTATATTCCTGTATTGATCCGTTCTGTTCTTCCACTTTTTTCTCCGTTAGCTCCTGTTTTTTCATAAAAACAGTACCCCCAGACCCACCGGAAACATAAAAGGCAGCAGCGGAAGTCTTTTTGTGGTATCTTTTCTCCACTTACTGATCATTAGAAAAGCTGCTACAGGAAAGCAGAGAAACAATCCCCCTGCTAAAAGCAGCATGGTTTTCCAAAAACCTAAAAACACGCCTGTTACAAGGAAAAACCAGCCATCTCCCTTTCCCACGGCTTCTTCTGTAACTGCACAAATTCCTAAAAGCACCAGTCCCGGCAGAACTACAAGGATCATTTCTATTCCCAGAACAAGCATAACCATCAAAACTGCCCAAAGCTGCGCCTTCATACCCCCGTAAGTATTCTGCTGCAGCCGGTACAAAGCCTGAATACTGCGAAGCAGTACGCCCAACATTCCCCATATATAGAAGGTAGAGGCCCGTATGGTCTTTTTTCTCAGATCCTGCCACGATGCAGATAATAAAAATAATAAAAATCCTATGCGAAATCCCAGCTCTATATACGCTTCTGCCTTCATTTTCCGCCTCCTTTTTCCGTCAAACTGCTCCCCCTGGTCAGTTTGATACCTGATACCATACAGCTACTGCCCGCAATAAGAACAGGCCCCCAGATATTCCACCTGGTCAAGTGGCACTTCTTCTACATAAGCGCTGAGAGAAATACAATCCGCCCTGGTATGATAGCTTTCCCCATAAGGCAGTACATAGATCAAACCATTTTCCCCAGAACTCTTACAGGATACACAGGGTTTATATCTCTTTCCCTCCTGATTACGCAGATCTGCTATTTTCTCTGCCTGTACCTGCTTTAGATTATGAAAAAGATAATGACAGTCACTCCGTATATGATATCTGGTAGAAGATCTGCCTATATACACCATATTTTTTTCTTTCTCTCCAGTTCCTGTATTCCCCTTTTCCCTTCCGCCGTCTGCACCAGTCCATAGCCTGCGGCTGCAGACAGTCTCCATAGCTACACCATCTATGCCAAATACGGAAAACGGCAGCGGCATTTTATATTTCATAATGATCTGTATCTTTTCATCTTCCGTTATCTTCGTTCCAAAAAAGCTAACGTCCCGGACCCATTTTTCCGGTATTTTTTTCTTTACTGCTGCCACAGCATAAACAGCAGTCACTTTTTCAAGGACACTCCCATTTTCAGCTTCCTCTGCCCGGCTTACGTCCATTCCTTCTTTTTGTCCATTTTCATATAAATACGCCCCATACGCATACTGGCTGATCTCTTCTCCCACAGCTTCCACCACTGCCTGGATCTGCCGCTGTCTGTCCATCAGGATCACCGGCATAAGAAGAATCACACAAAAAAACAACAATAACGGAAAACACAACGCTGCTTCTAAAGTCAGACTTCCCTTTTTTTCTTTTGAAATGCCCTTTTCCTTATAAAAGGAGGCCCATGATAATGCTCTTTTTCCGGATATTTTTTTCTCACTTATTTTATGGATAATGTTTTCTTTGATAACAACTTTATGGATCCGTACTTGGAGAGGTGCGAAATATTTTTTTGAATGTTTTAGATTGGAGTGTCGTGTTGGATATTGAGTTGAAAAAGCACTCCGAAAAAAGAGCATCATCACAGGCCCCCTTTCTATTTAAGATACGTTCCGCTAACTGAAAAACGCTTTGTTTCTGAAGTTTTCCACGGCCCGCCAGAAAAAAATACAGGTTTTCCACAAAATCCTATTTCTGCATCCACCATGCAGACACAATTTCCCAGAAGAAATCCCGGCTGTTCCTTTCGTATGTTCACCTGCATCACATCCATCATCCGAAATAAGGGCAAGGTTCCATAGCCGGCAAATAAAAACAGTCTGAGATACCCCTTAAGATCCAGTCCCTTCTCATTTCCTTCACCATTTTCATTTCCACTTTCCCCTAAAGCAGGCAATTTCCCCTCTGCGCCTGTTTTTAAGACACCTTCCAGGCTCAGCTTCCAGTCCCCAAAAGATTTTATAAGAGGCACTTTTTTGCCTTCCAAAAGACTGCGAACATCCACAAGAGCTTCTGCCAATGCCCATATACCCATGACGAAAAAAGTGACCACTGCAGTCAGCGGAAGCAAACCGATTCCACCTGTTATAGCTGCTGCAAGGGTTTCTGCTTCCTGACGTTTTTGTCCATCTGCCAAAATATGTACCAGGTTCAACCCCTGTCTTACAGAAACCAGCCTTAATACAGAAGCTTCCAGATTTTCCTTATCTGTTTTCTTTCCATATAGAATATATTCCATTTCGTAAAAAGTATCTTTTTCCATTTGTTTTTGAAAATGAGAGAAATAACGGATTCCATACTCCGATACCAGCAAACGATCCACCAGACTGGAAACTCCTTCAAAATGCTCTGTTCCACTGTCAGAAGAGAGGGAAGGTGCCTGCGACAGACTTAACTTTTGTTCTGAAACCTGACAGCCTTCCGGCAACACCAGTTTTAAAATCCCCTTACCAGTCATGGATTTTACCCGCTCCAGCCAGCCTTCTTTTTCCTTATCCTTTACACCAAAGGATATTCCCAAAGACAGCACCGGATAACGTGCCATGTGGTTAGCTACCGGTTCCCATAATTCTTCCTCATCCAGCTCATCATCCTCATCTTCAGGTTCCCAGTTGTCAATGTATTCTATAACAGCCTCTGCCTCCCCTATCAGCTGCTCCATAAACTGGATATTTTCTCTGCTTTTTTCCACAAGGCTCCTTATCTCCCCTCTTCGCTCTCCGTCCTGGGAAATATAAGTTTCATAAGGGCGTATCTGTTCATCTAACATCTTTCTGGAGTTTCCATTAAGATCTGCCTCTGTTTCAAAATCTCCCCGGCTTTCCCGTAATGCATTTTCCAGGCGGTCCGCCTGTTTTTCATAGGTCTCCACCAGTCCTGGTACCTCTTTTAGAACCTGGATTACAGCCCTGCATTTCTTTATCATGCCCTCTCCATCCAGAGAACTAAGGCAGCTTTGACCTTCTTCCCAGTTCTTTTTCTGCTGTTCCAGCTTTCCGTTTAATTTTTCCAGAGCTTTTTCCAGGGCAACTGCCTCTTTACAGTGTTCTTCATAAAGATCTGATATATGTTCTGCACTGGCTGCATTTTTTATTTCGTCAAGAGCGTTCTGTGCTTCTCCTTCCGTCATTGCGTCCCACAACACACCTATCAGCCCATACTTCATATAATCCAGTATCTCCTGTTCCATGCAGCTGCCTTTTCCTTCTGTAAGAGAGGCCATATCCTTTATAATGGCTTCCTCTGTCTTTAAGGGATACCAGTTATCTGCCTGCATATAAGGCTTTAAAAAATCTTCCAGTTCTCCCTCCAGCTGTTGCCTGCTATCCGCTTCCAGCCCCAGAATACAGTATTTTTCCCACAATTTTCTGTGATACTGAGCCATAAGGGAATCCATAGCTGAATCCACAGACATCCGAAGATACATCCGCTCTCCCGCAGTGCGGGCAGACTCTGCTATAACAAGGAGCAGTGTCATGATCATAACCAGTATCATGGCAAGGAAGACCGTTACCTCTCCCTTTTTCTTCATTAATAAACCTCTTTGGATTTTGTATTGATCTGTTTAAAGATATTTTCCAGAAGTGTGTTGATCTGCTTTTTGAAGACGATGACCAATCCCACCAGCACCACCAGGATGAGCACCAGCTCAATGACCCCCACACCCATTTCATCCATAGCAAAATTTTTAAATTCTTCTACCTGCATCTGTTCTTCTTTTCTCATTAATATTTTCCTCCTTTATTATCCTCCAAATGCGATCCACGCCGGGACCATGATCATCACCATAACCACTGCCAGAAGCAAAAATAAGGGTACTAATAATTTTGTTCCCGCCTTTTCGCCCATACGTCTGGCCTGGTGTTTTCGCTGTTCAAAGGCCTCTGCCATTTCCAGCCTCAGAGTTTCTCTTAAATTTTTTGATCCGTTTTTCCGGTTCTGCTCCAACAGTCCGGAAAGCTTCATATATTGCTGCAGCCCACATCTGCTTCCAAACTCAGAAAATGCCTTTGCCTCCGGTTCCCCTCTTTTTAGCTGACAGCTGGTAATATACATTTCTTCATATACCCACCGCCTGGGAGAACGTCCCTCTTTAACTGCCGTCATATAATCTTCCCCAATGCGTTCCCAGGCAGTACGTATACTCATTCCAGCGCCTAAAAAGATGATCAGCCTGGAAAGCATCTCGGAATGGTCCATTAAAAGCTGGTCTTTTCTGTCTTCCTCTGCCTTTTTCTTATCATTTTTTTCTTTCAGACTTACCAATGCAGCCGCTGCTATGCCTAAAAAGCTCATCTGCACAAAAACCGGACGTTTGGGAGTATCGTAAGAAATATTTTTTCCTTCATATTCTGCAGGAAGTGTAAATATCTTCTGATTTTTCTGTTTTTCTTCTTCCCGTATTAAAAAGGTTTCAAATCCTCTTACTATCTGTTCTTCCTCTGTATACAAAGCGGGTTGTACGATTACAGAAAGGCTGTACTCTTCCGGCCAATTGCCATCTGTCATCCTTACATTCAACCTGACATTCCGCTCTCTGAAACCTGTATCTTCTATCTGTTCCGCATTTTCCAGATCTTCTGCGCTTTCTCCATTTCTCCCGGTTTCTTCCAACAGTTCTCCATGTACAGTCCCGTCACTTTCTATAAGTTCCGGATCTGATGACTGCCAGCTTAAAGAGATGCCATATTCCGGCCACTGAGTTAAAAGCACCAGATCCTGTCTTACTTCCTCCAGAGAATCGTTTTTTCCCAGAATTTTCTCCGGCAGCTGCTTTAATATTTCCTGATACAGTCCCTCTGCCTCTTCCTTTGTATACTGTCTTGGGTAAACGGACAGCTGAACCGGTATTTTCTCTTTTGTCCAAGTCAGCCCTTTTACATATAGTTCCTGTTCTTTACTGTCATCCTCTGCTGCCGGTCTTTCTAAAATATTTCCCGATCCTACAACTGTATCTGCTTCCTGTACTGCCCAGGAAACAGCTCCCAGGACCAGTCCTGCTCCTATACAAAGGATCTGTTTATAATACCTGGCAACAGGCAGTTTCTTAATATCTGTCAACTTTCTTATCTCCTTTTATATGGGGATATCCAAGATCTTCTTTGCCAGGAAAACAGCTCCCACATACACACCTAAACAGGCACTCATCAGGATCCGTCCAAGCCAGGTATGATACATGACCTGAAAAAAGCCGGGAGATGTAAGATCAATATACAAAATGATGCCAAAGGGAATACCATTCATGATCTTCTGTTCAAACACTCTTGCCGCTGTCATGGTATGGATTTCTTCCTGGACCTGTATCTTATCCCGAATAATGCCTGCTGTCTGACTGATAATATCTGTCAGCTCCCCTCCGCTTCTTTTAGCAGCTGCAAAAACCTGGGCAAACTGATCCACATCCTGTATGCCGCACCGTCTTCCCATATCTGCTAAAAGCAGCTCTGCCGGCCGGTTCATCCGTATCCCTGCTGCAATATGAGAAAACTCTTCTGTTATCATCCCATGTTCCCCATAAAGAACCTCCAGCTCCTTCACACTCATAAAAAAGCTGTTTTCCAGGGAATAACCGGCACTTAAAAAAGAAGATAATACTAATATTCCTTCTTTAAACTGAATCGTCAGTATACGCCTTCGTTCTTTCTTTAAGTCCTTTTTCTTATAAAAGGGATATGCAAAGGCCAAGGGAAGAAACAGTAAAAAAGCTGCTATACTGCGGTAAAATGTATAAGCGCAAAGTCCGGCAACCGCTATCCCAATGCCGGAAAGCTGCAGCCATTCCCTGGCTGAAAGCCGGTATTTTCTGTAATCCGGCGGTCTGGCCCTGCTTACTGGCTCTTCTTTCTGCTTTTGACGCGCAGAACTTACCTGTTTCCCAGGTTTCCTCCCATTTTCAGATCTCCATATCATCAAGCTTTTCTCTTGCTTTAAGTTCTCCTGTTTTCTTAAGTCTTTTTTCTTCCCTGTTATAGGAAAAAAGGACCTCCTGTTCCACTTTTCCATTTTTATATCCCCCGATCTCCACAATAGACAGCACTTTCCTGCTCCCATCCTTTAATCGTCCCAGATGAACCATAATATCCAATGCTGATGCGATCTGGCTGCGAATAGCATCTAATGGCAGTTCCGCCCCCATAAGTACCATAGTCTCCAGTCTTGAAAGCATATCCTGTGGGCTGTTTCCATGTCCCGTAGACAGAGAACCCGGATGCCCCGTATTCATAGCCTGAAGCATATCCAAAGCCTCTGCCCCCCGCACTTCTCCTACGATAATACGTGAGGGGTTCATACGCAGGGAAGCCCGGATCAGCTGACTGATAGTGATCTCGCCTTCTCCCTCTGTATTTGCATTCCGTGTTTCCATACGCACCAGATTCGATACATGGCTGATCTGCAGTTCTGCGGAATCTTCAATAGTAATGACCCGCTCTTTTTCCGGTATATAAGAAGAAAGAGCATTTAAAAAGGTTGTTTTTCCTGAATTCGTGCCTCCACTGACAAAAATGTTATATCTGGCTTCTACCAATGCTTCTAAAAATAAGGCTGCTTCTTCTGTAAGGGCATTAAAATGAAGAAGTTTTTCCATAGTGATGGGCTCCGGGAATTTACGGATAGTCACCACCGGTCCGTCCAGTGCCACAGGTGGCAGGACAATATGTACACGGGAACCGTCTTCCAGTCTGGCATCTGCAATAGGACTGGACACATTAACAATTCGGTTCACCTTCCCCACGATCTGCTGGATAATATCTTCTAACTGCTCTGTTTTCTCAAACCTGCGGTTCCATAAGATCATATCCCCTTTCTTTTCTATAAATATCTTCCCCGCCCCATTGATCGTGATTTCCGTTACATCTTTGTCATCC
>JBNMGK010000199.1:0-5271 GCA_050872205.1 Enterocloster sp. | reverse complement strand
TTTAATATTCCTCCCATTTTTATCTCCATTATCTGTTGTTGTCTTTACACAAGAACAGCCTGGAAAAGCAGGACTGTACGTTTCACAGCCTATGTATGCAATTCCAGACTTATCCTTAACGCCTCATTTACCTTCTGTAACAGTTCTCCGTCAATGTGACATATTTTCTCCTTCAGTCTCTGCTTGTCAATGGTTCTGACCTGCTCTAAAAGGATCACGGAATCCCGTATCATGTCACAGCTTCCCCTGTTTAATTCTACATGGGTAGGCAGCTTCGCCTTGTTCATCCTTGATGTGATCGCTGCGCAGATCACCGTTGGACTGTGCCGGTTTCCCACATCATTCTGGATGATAAGGACCGGCCGCACACCGCCCTGTTCAGACCCTACAACAGGTCTTAGATCTGCGTAATAAATGTCTCCGCGTCTGATGATCACAGCCTTCACTCTCCGTCATATTCTTACCCTTAGTATTGACATATTTTTAAAATGTATACACTACTGTAATCATATGAGGGAAATTGCTTTCTGGAGCCTGTTTTACCCATGTATGGCAAATTTATTATTAATTACTCAAATCCCTTAAATACATCATCAAAATAATCTTTGGTACCCACTACATTTCCATCTTTTAAATAGACTCTTGGTACACGTTTTCCAATATCGCAGATCATTTCATAATGGAAGCCGCCGGACTTTTCTGCCAGCTCTTCCATTGTGATGCACTCAGCTCCGTCCCTGCCTAAAAGAGTGACCTCATCATCTTCCTGTACATCCGGGATATCTGTTACATCTACCATAAACTGATCCATGCAGATACGACCTAAAATAGCTGCTCTCTTACCATGGATCAGCACATCTCCTTTTCCGGAAAGAGAACGTACATAGCCGTCTCCATAACCTACAGGAATGGTTGCCACTTTCATGGTATGGTCTGCCACAAATGTGCCGCCGTAGCTGACTGCTGTACCGGCCTCGATCTCCTTGATATAGGTAATGCAGCTTTTGATCTCCATGGCTGGTGTCAGTTTTACGCTGTCATGATCTACTTCGTCTGATGGATACATGCCGTAAATGGCAATTCCTGCTCTTACCATATCCATGTGATTGGATTCCAGGGACTCCACAATACCGGCACTGTTGGAACAGTGACGGATAGGGATCTGTACCCCCAGCTCCTCAAGATAGCCTAAAAATTCCTTATAACGGCGGTACTGTTCTTCATAGGCTGATTTATCTGTTTCATCTGCTCTTGCAAAATGGGTAAACAGGCCTTCTACTTTAATACCCTCTAAAGCTGCAATGGCTGCTGCCTCTTTTGCATGTTCTCTGTCCGGCTTCATACCGATCCGGCTCATACCAGTATCCAGCGCCAGATGTACTACTGCTTTTTTGCCCTGCTTTACAGCCAGGTCTGACAGTTTTTTCGCCTTTTCATACTGGAACATGGCGGTACGGATATCGTAGCGCAGCAGATCCTCATAGCGGGACTCATGGGTCACACCCAGGATAAGAATGGTCTTATTGATCCCATGTCTGCGAAGGATAATGCCTTCATCAATGGTAGCTACTGCATATCCAAATACGTAAGGTTCAATGGTTTTTGCTACAGGAACACTTCCGTGTCCATAGCCGTCTGCTTTCACTGAACCCATGATCAGGGTAGATGCAGGCAGATTGTCCCTCATGGATCTCATATTAGAAGCAACAGCATCCAGGTTTACTGTTGCATATACTCTGCTGTAAGGTCTCATATATATTTTATTTCCTCCCGGCGTATTCATGCCTTCTTAAACGGTCTCTTTCTGAAAACTCACTTTAGTAAGTTTCTGCTAGGTAAAACGCACTAAAGTGCGCTAAGCTTTAATTATACACTATACGCCGCATTTTTCAAGAAGTCTGCCGCAAATTTGTTTACCCATTGCGCCTTACTGCCTCGTCCATAACATCCCCTACTGCCCTGGACAATTCTGTGGCCAGCAGACTGTGGCTTCCTGCTCCGGCCGCTTTTTCTCCTGCCAGGCCGTGAACATACACGCCCATACGGGCTGCTTCTTCCTCTTCCATACCGATTGCCAGAAGTCCGGCAATGGTACCGGTAAGCACATCCCCGGAACCGGCTTTTGCCATGGCACTGCAGCCGCTGGTATTAATATAAAGGCCGCCTTCCTGACCTGCTACTACCGTAGCTGCATCCTTTAACACACAGGTGACCCCATACCGGGATGCATAAGCACTGGCGGCTCCTACCAGATCTTCCTTTAACTGGCTGATGGTCTGGCCCGTCAGTCTTGCCATCTCCCCAAGGTGAGGGGTGATGATAATGTTTTCTGTATAATAAGAAGTCAGATAGGGATGGGAGGCAACCGTATTTAAACCATCTGCATCCAGGATCACGGGAACATAGGCACTGGTAAGGATATCTTCTACCAGATACTCTACATAAGGCTCACTTCCAAGACCGGGCCCTAAAACCACTACACTGGCCCATTTCATCTGCTCTTCGATCATTTCTTTAAATTCTTCTCTTCCCTGAAGGAGCTGGTCCGGTGTATAGGTTACCATGATCGCCTCTGGAAGCAGTCCCTGCAAGATAGGGCGGTTTTCTTCTACTGTAAGTATCTTTACCAGTCCGGCTCCAGCTCTGTATGCAGTAAGGGCACTTAAATATGCAGCACCACACATACCTGCGCTTCCTGCTGCGATCAGCACTTTTCCAAAGGTTCCTTTATTGGAGTCTGCTTTTCTTTCAGGAATATGGCAAAGATCTGCTTTTTCATAGGCAAAGGCCCGTTCTGGCCTGCCGCCTTCCTCCTCTTCCCCTTCTAATGCTATTTCAGGAAAACCAATGTCCTCTACCAGTACCTTCCCTGCATAGCTTCTTCCAGGATAAAGGGCAGTTCCCATTTTTTCCCAGCCAAAGGTCACTGTTATATCTGCTTTTAAAGCTGTTCCCATGACCGCGCCTGTATCTGCATGGACACCGGAAGGAATGTCTACTGCCACGCAGAAAGCATGTTCCTGGTCTTTTATCTGGTTTAATTCATCTAAACATCGTTTATAATTTCCTTCTACCGGACGGCCAAGGCCCACGCCAAATACGGCATCGATAATAACACCACAGTGTTTTTCTTTTTTATCTGTTTCTATTTCCTGCCATGCTTTTACAGAAATTCCCAGTTTTCGTGCTATGGAAAGCTGTGTTTTTAACTCCTGTGTGCCTCTGTTTTCATCCCCTGCCATATAGATGCATACGGGATATCCTTTTAAATGAAGCATTCTGGCTGCTGCCACACCGTCAGCGCCATTATTTCCACTGCCGCATACAGACCAGATAGATCGATCCTTTTTCGCAGCCTTTTCTGCCTGTGCAGCCACTGCCATGGCAGCCCGTTCCATTAACACCATAGAGGGAATTCCGATCTCCTGAATGGTTTCAGCATCTGCTGCCTTCATTCTTCTTCCTGATAAAAGAGTCCTCATTTTTCCTGTGATCCTTTCCCTTCTCCTACTGCAAAAGCCATTGCCAGCCCATTTGTATTGGAAATAGAAACATGGATCTGCTCCATTCCCATTTTTTCAAACTGTTCTAAGGCCCCACCGTAAAGACGCACATAGGGTTTTCCCAGTTCATCCCTTAAAACCTCAATATCTCCCGGCATAAAGGTGCGAAAACCTGTGCCGAACACTTTAGCTACCGCCTCTTTTACAGCAAAAGAGCCGGCAAGCTTAGAGGCAGATCCTCCTGCTTGCCGGCTTTCCGCCTCTGTAAATGTGCGTGACACAAAATGTTCTTTTTCGCAGGCCTTTCTCATACGGTCGATCTCAACCAGATCGGTTCCTACTCCCAGTATCATCACGTTTACTCTCTTTTTATTCCTTTTTTGTATCCTCGCCATCCGCTTTTTCCTGCATGTTGCATACACGGTAAGACAGACGCATCAGACTTTCTGATAAGTGTACATTTTCTACTACTACATCATCCGGCACTACCAGATCTGTATGGGCAAAGTTCCAGATAGCCTTAATACCAGCCTTGATCAGACGGTCCGCGATCTCCGGTGCCTTTGTCTTTGGAATGGTAAGTGCTGCGATCTGGATATTATTTTCCTTGATAAAGGTTTCCAGATCATCTACAGAACGGATCTCAATGCCGCGGATCACTAATCCGATCAGCTTTGGATTGATATCAAACATTCCTCTGATAACAAAACCTCTCCGTTCAAAGTTTGTATAATTGGCAATGGCCTGTCCCAGATTACCTGCACCGATAATAATCACATTGTGCTGACGGTCAATGCCAAGGATCTTTGCGATCTCTGAATAAAGATATTTTACATTATATCCATATCCCTGCTGGCCAAAGCCACCAAAATTGTTAAGGTCCTGACGGATCTGAGACGCCGTTACCTTCATTCTGCTGCTCAGTTCATTGGAAGAAATGCGCTCTACGCCTTCCTCGATCAGCTCGCCAAGGTAGCGATAATATCTGGGCAGTCTGGAAATTACTGCTTTTGATATCTCTTTGCGTTCCATTTTAACCCTCTCCTTCTTGTATATGATTCTCCCCCCTTGCATTACAGGGGTATGATTACTCTAGTATCCATTATAATCAGACGTTAAATAAATGTCAAATCTGTTTTCAGTATGTTCTTGAAAAAATTATTTTCCTATATTATACTGTTTGGTGCAAACCGGCTCATTTTGCCGGGAAATACTATATTTTTGCTAGATTTTTACTACGTTTTTAAGGAGTTTATCATGATATTATCATGCAGCAATATCTGCAAGTCATTTGGGGAAAATGACATTTTAAAGCAGGTTTCCTTCCATATAGAAGACCACGAAAAAGCGGCTATCGTAGGCATCAACGGTGCCGGCAAGTCCACTCTTTTAAAGGTACTCATTGGAAAATTAGCCGCAGATGACGGCGTTGTCACCTGGGCAAAGGGTGCTTCCATTGGTTATCTGGCACAGCACCAGGACTTAGAGGGAGCCGAGACCATTTACGATGCCCTTTTAGAGGTGAAGAAACCGGTGATCCAGATGGAGGCGCGTATCCGCAGTCTGGAACTGGAAATGAAATCCGCTTCCGGTAACGAGTTAGAGACCATGCTTTCTGAATACAGCCGTTTAAACCATGAATTTGAAATGGCAGACGGCTATTCCTATCAGAGCGAGATCACCGGCGTTTTAAAGGGACTTGGATTTACAGAGGATGAGTTTTCCAAACCCATCAATGCTCTTTCCGGCGGCCAGAAGACCCGTGTTT
>JBNMGK010000415.1:0-2307 GCA_050872205.1 Enterocloster sp. | reverse complement strand
CCTACATGATGACTCTGCCGGAAAAAGGCGAAGAGATTTTTGGATATAAAGTGACGGACCAGACCACCGTTTTCATGCTGGGAGCACGCATAACGGAGCTCTCCCACATTTGCAGCGGCGCCAGAGTCCTGTATATAGAAAATGATGACCGGGAACTGGGATTTAACCTGATCTACCGCACGCCCCAGTTAGACCAGTGGGACAGCAACCACATTTTAGAGCATCTGATGCTGTGCTCCTGCTCCCGTTATCCAAGCAGGGATATTTTCTTTGATATGGACAGCAAAAGCTATTCTACCTTTATGAATGGCCTTACAGACAATACATACACCTGCTATCCGGTGTGTTCCCAGAGTGAGGACCAGCTATTAAAGATAATGGATGTATTTTTATGCTGTATGGAAGAGCCGGATGCCTTAAAAGAGGACTACTTTTTCCGGCGGGAGGCACTGCGCTATGAGCTGGAAAATGAGGATGACGAGCTTTCTTTAGAAGGCACTGTCTTTAATGAGGACTGGGGGCATTTAACTGACATCCAGGAAAATGCAGACAGCTTTATGGCGGAAACTCTTTATGAAGGACAGACAGCTTCCCATCTCCTTGGCCGGGCACATTTTCACTATAAGGATATTTCTTTTAAGCGGATCCGGGAACGTTTTGAGAAATTTTACCGTTATTCCAACTGTCTGATCGTCCTGTATGGAAAAATGGATATCAGGCGGGTTCTGGATTTTCTGGACAGAGAACATTTATCCCGTTTTCCGGTGACTGCAGATGCATTGGATCATGATCTTCTTTCTTATTTCCATGAACCGGTAAAGCAGGGCTTTTTCAGACGCAGGGCAGAAAGTCCTGCTTACGAGGGAAATCCGGGAAATAACAATGCTATTATTGATTATGGCATTGACCTTTCTGGCTGCAGTGAAGAAGACCTGATCTACTGGGATATGGTAACGGATATTTTGGATCAGGACACCTCTGCCATCCACCGGGCCGCCCGTGAAAAAGGCCTTAATAATGTAATTGAAGTTTATCTGGATACAGCACCGGCTCTTCCTTCTTTAAAATTCCGCCTGCACAATGCAAAACCGGGACAGGAAGAGAATTTTTTAGCTGCTGTAAAGACAGGACTGAAAGAAGTTTCTGAAAATGGTGTTTCTTCTGATCTGTTTCATGCAGTTTTAAAAGAAAACCGGCTTTCTGACTGTCTTACCAGAGAAGCGCCTCATCTTGGGTTCCATATTTCTGAGGAGATCGGTAAATACTGGAGCACAACCGATAAGACCGGATATTTTACCCTTTATGAGAATTGTTTTGATACCTTCTTTCAGGATGAAAAACAGGCTATTTTGCGCAGACTGACGAAAGCTGCTTTAACTCCTGCTTTAAGTGCCGTTGTCACCACGGTTCCAAAACCGGGACTGGCAGAAGCAATGGAGGAAGAAAAGGACAGGTATTTAAAGGAGAAAAAGGCTTCTTTAAGCCAGGAAATGATCTTGCAATTAATAGAAGATACAAAGGATTTTCAGGCCTGGAACCAGAATGACCAGTGCAATCTGGATTTTCTCATCCAGCCGGAGGATCTGCCTGGTCCTGAGCCGGAACCTGAGGTCACTGAAACTGTTTTACATGGCATCCACTGCCTTTCCAGTGCAGTTTCTTTAAAGGGGATCGGATGCTATCAGCTTTTCTTTGATATCAGCGGGCTGAAACCTTCAGACTGGAACTACCTGACGCTCTATCAGATGCTTTTAACGGAACTGGATACCAGCCGTTTTACAGTAGAACAGCAGAAAAACAAGGAGCAGGAGCTGCTTTATGACTGCACCTTTGATGAACTGTACCCGGAAAAGGAAGCCGGTGAGAACAGTCATCCTATGATGAGCGTGTTCTGGTACGGGCTTACAGAGGATTTTGAAGAGGGTCTGGAACTGCTTTTGGATCTTATGGGTGGCTGCGATTATGAGGACCGGGAAACCATTTTGCGGGTCATTGACAAGTATCTGCCTGATTATGATATATCCAAGTCTGACAATGGTCCTTCTCTGGCTTACAGCCTTACAGAGCGGTATATCAGGCGGGACAGCTGCTTTCGGTATCTGTTAAACCAGCCAGGTGTGTATGACTTTTTGAAGGAAATACGTGATGTGCTGGAACAGGCACAGAATATTGTAAAAACAGAGAATACCGGCGAAAATGCTGCTGAGACTGCATCTCTGGACATTGCAGCCCTGGAAGCAGCCAAACAGATCTCCCAGAACCTGCGCCAGGTGGCTGACTGCATTTTAAATAAGCACAGACTTGTAT
>JBNMGK010000419.1:0-2280 GCA_050872205.1 Enterocloster sp. | reverse complement strand
AGATTTAGTGGAAAGTGTTTCCAATTTAAGTGAGTCGGTAGCAACCGTCAGCTATATGAAAGAGCGGTATTTTATAGTCCTTCTTGAATATATGGAAAAAGTAAAACTGGAAAATACAGATATAGAAGGGGAGTACGATAAAGAGAAAGTCAGAGAATATAATGATATTTTAGATTCTGCTTCTGATATGGGGCAGCTTCCTCAGATCGTAGCTGTTACTGTGCTGTATCAGGCAAAAGACGCCAAAAGTAAGTTGGAGGATGCTGTAAAGCGGTTAAAACAGTTCCAGGAAGAAAATAAAAGCAAAAGTCAGAATAATGAGGCGGTTGCTGGTCTGGTAGAGGACGCAGGAAAAGAGATTGACTATTATCAGAATACATGTCTTCCTCTGGTAGAAAAAATCCTTTCAGACAGTACCATAGATCAGATATCAAAAGATACAGAGCTTGGGTCCCGTATAAAGGCAACCATGGAAAAGATTGAAAAAGCGGTAGAACGTTATATTCAGGATCTGGCAGATCAGGCGGAAGAGGCAGCAGATGATGAGTCAGACGACAGTGAAGGAGAGGACGAGGAAGAAGAGAACCTGGAATATTATTACTATTATCTGGATCTTTCCAGTTATGAGGAAAATCCAAGTACCGTAATAAGCGGTGGTTCCAATGTGAAAAAATATTATCGCCCGGCTATAACGGAACTCATCAAATATTTTGAAGATAAGTCCTGGCAATGTACCACCCCAACCTATGAAAAGCAGAGCGATGACAGCAAAAAAGACAAGATCGATCAGGATTTTGCCTCAAAAGAGTCCAGCAAAGAGGACGAAAGCAAGAAAGAGGATGGTGGACCGGAAAGAGGAGAGATAAAGTCAGATTATTATAAGGACCGTCCTTCTAAGACTTATGTATCAGAGGCAGGCGCTGGTCAGAAAGGTGGTTTCTATAATGAGAAAGCCGATCTTTCCGGTGCAAAATCGGCTCTTAAAGGAGGAGAGAACAGTATGCTCCTTCAGGCGGCAGAGGCCACCAGAGATGAGGTTTTAAGCTTGTCCTACATGTTTGGAACATTTAAGACCCGTATGACTGGTATTGCCAAGTTCTCTAAAAAAGGCATGTCCCAGACGGAAAAGGACAACAAATATATGCCCGCATGGCGATATGCCCATGATGATGGCGAGATCGATATGCGTTTTTCACCGAAAAAAGACCGGAAAACCGTTTTAAGAAGCGAGATCGAATATATCATTTATGGAAACAGGACAGACCTGGAAAATGAGTCGGCAGTATATGCAACGATTTTTGCAGAGCGGCTGGCATTTAATGTCTGGGCTATGTATAACGAGAAAGAGACAATTAATCCGTCCTGCCATACAGCAGCTGCAGCGGCAAGTGCAGCATTAAAGCTGGTCGGAGTCATAGTACCGGAACAGGTATTTTTCTGGATCTTCCTTACTGCATGGGCGACTGCAGAGACCAGTCTGGAAATGTATTATCTCATCGACTGCGGCGATAAGATACCTCTTATGAAAACAGAAAAGAATATTTTATTAAAAGACATTCCAACATGAGACGGACTCATTGATAATTATGGAGATCCCAAAAAGGGACTTTTTGTTACATACGAAGATTATCTTCTGATCATGCTTTTACTGAAATTTCCAGAAACACGTATCATGCGATCGGCGGACCTGATCGAGGTGAACATGAAGAATAATGGTGAGGAAAGCTTTTCTATGGATAATGCATTTACTTATTTAAAGGCAGACTCCCAGATGTCCATCCGCTATCTGTTTGGAAGCACCGCTCCTTTTAAAGCGGATTATGAAGCAAATGGCGTTACAGAGCGGATCAAGTATAGTAATACGATCTATCAGGGGTATTAAGATATGAAGCAGAGAAAAAGAATGATGTGAAAAAGACAAAAGGGCGCGCTGACTATTGAAGCCAGCATTTCCTATTCTATTTTTCTTATGATCATTGTGACACTGCTGTATCTCATGCGTGTGGTGTACGCCTATGGCCTGGTGCAGCATGCAGTGAGTCAGACGGCCAAGGAATTGTCCATGTATACCTATGTGTATCATGTTTCCGGCGTTTCCGGGCTTTATGATGACCTGCAAAGCGCAACTTCAGGACGTAAGGATCAGTTTAATACAGACGCAGAAAGCATTGTGAAGCTGTATGAGATCTTAGAGGGCGGCAAGTTTGATGAATTAAGTGACTACAGTTATGAAGGAAGCACCAATCCAAAAGACATATTAAAGGACGTGATCGGAGCAGT
>JBNMGK010000100.1:0-8246 GCA_050872205.1 Enterocloster sp. | reverse complement strand
TGGGGCGACAAGATCATGGAACTGATGGATGCAGTTGATAGCTGGATTCCAGATCCTGTTCGTGAAACAGATAAGCCTTTCCTGATGCCTGTAGAGGACGTATTCACCATTACTGGTCGTGGTACTGTTGCTACTGGTAGAGTAGAGCGTGGTACTCTGAACCTGAACGATGAAGTTGAGATCGTTGGTATTCATGAAGATACCCGTAAGACTGTTGTAACTGGTATCGAAATGTTCCGTAAGCTCCTTGACAGCGCTGAGGCTGGTGATAACATCGGTGCTCTGCTGCGTGGTGTTCAGAGAACTGAGATCGAGCGTGGACAGTGTCTGTGCAAGCCAGGTTCTGTACATTGCCATCACAAATTTACCGCTCAGGTTTACGTTCTGACCAAGGACGAGGGCGGCCGTCATACACCTTTCTTCAACAACTATCGTCCACAGTTCTACTTCAGAACAACTGACGTAACTGGCGTTTGCGAGTTACCAGCTGGTACTGAAATGTGTATGCCTGGCGATAACGTAGAAATGACTGTTGAACTGATCCATCCAGTAGCTATGGAGCAGGGACTTCGTTTCGCTATCCGTGAAGGCGGACGTACTGTAGGTTCTGGTAGAGTTGTAACTATCATCGAATAATTTACAGTTTATATATAATTAATACAACATGTCTGAATGGACATTATGCTCAAACGATTCGGCTCCCGGAAGTGATTCCGGGAGCTTTTTTGCTATACATACTAAGAATACATAATTGTTGGGGATAACGGGAAAGGTGGAACGGAGAATATGTATGAAAAGATGATTGCAGTGACCAACCGGCATCTGATACTGGAAAATGGTACAGGTAAGGCTGTAAATGCAGTTGGGGGCGCAAATGCAGCTATAAACGCAAAAGCTGGCTGGAGTGAAGGGTATTTAGAACAGCTTGCATATGTTGCCTCTCTTCATCCAAAAGCCATAGTGCTGCGGGAAAAAGACCTGACAGAAGAAAAATATGAAGAACTGGCGAAGGTTGTTATAAAACTGTGTGAAGAGGCAGGAACTACCCTTATTTTACATCGTTTTCCGGAAGCAGCACAGCGTTTAGGGTACGATAAGCTGCATCTGCCTTTAGAAATGCTTAAAACTATGGGGCGGCCAGAAGGACTTACACTTCTTGGTACATCGATTCATTCTATAGAAGACGCCAAAGAAGCAGAACAGTTGGGCGCTGATTATGTATTTGCAGGAAATATTTTTGAAACGGACTGTAAAAAAGGACTTCCAGGACGGGGATTGGAATTTCTTGAAAATGTATGCAAAGAAGTAGAGATTCCAGTGTATGCTATTGGTGGAATCACAGCAGAAAAAATGCCCCAGATCCTTAGGATCGGGGCTGCAGGCGGCTGCATGATGTCTGGGTTTATGCAGTTGAAAAACAAATAAATGTTGTTTTTACAACGAAATGAACAGCGGTATAGGTAATAAGGCAAAATTGCGAAAAGGCTTATGACAAAAAGCGTATATCAGCCAGATCAGCAATTGTCTCATCCGTTATAAGAGATAACTGATCGATCAGTTCTATATGATAGGTTCCAAGACCTTTTGCAGCACTGGCACATTCTCCGGCGCAGTCTAATGTGACTGTAGCCAGAACACAGGCAGTAAGGGCATCTGTGACAGAAAGATACGTACCTGTAATGCAGGTAAGCATACAGCCGGTGCCTGTGACCTTTGCCATATTGGGAGAACCGTTGTAAATTCCATATGCGACATCTTTAGCTGGGGAGGCAATAATATCTACTTCACCAGTAACAAGGACTACGGCATCCGTTTCTTTTGCCAGCTTCCTGGCAATATGAGCCATAGAATGAATGGTATCTGGATTTTTTACAGTTACGGCATCTGCAGTGCTTACGTCTACGCCGGTGCCGTGAAAGGCTGCGCCTGCTATAGCACGTATTTCAGAGCCGTTGCCTTTAATAACAGCAGGCTTACATTCTTTTATAAAACGTTTTGCAAGTTCCATACGGAAAGAGCTGCATGTGATACCCACAAGGTCAATTACAGAGGCTCCTTTTATGGCTTTTCCGGCCAGAAACATGGACTCAGCTCTTGCGTCTGTAATATTTCCAAGACTGACTGTAAGAGCAGCAGCGCTGGAAGAAATATCAGCCACTTCTTTAGGATGTTCTGCCATAATAGGACGGCCGCCAAGGGCCAGAACTGCATTGGCGCAGTCATTGATCACAATGGGATGTGTGATGCAGTGGATCAGCGGAGCCTGGTCATGAAGCCGGCTGCGTGCCTGCTTTAAGAGTGAAAAAATCTGATTTCTATTATTATCCATGAGATGATCTCCTTAAAAAATATGCGCTCATAATAAAAACGCTGTAGCAGAACCATGCAGGCCTGTTACAGCGTTTCTTTTCAAATAAATCTTTTGGTACATTTATGTACATCAGGCATGTTTCTTGTTTGTATTCCAGTATACCACTGCCATTGCAACAAAGGCAATGAGAACAATATATTTGATGCTTCCTGCTACAGGGCCAGGTTCAGCAACGAACTGCTTTACAGCAACGGTAGAAGCCAGATAGCCGATAAAACCTAAAAATGCGATTCCCAGAGAATCATTCACAACAGTATCTGTATTATTGTAGACCTGAGAGCCTAAAGCAGTCTGGAATGTGGATAACATATGGGCTTTCTGTAAATGCTTTAAGAAAATGAAAGCCAGGCTTCCGCCGATCAGGGTACCTGCAATAAAGGAAGGTACATAGAAGAACCAGGTAAGACCAGTACGTCCCCAGATCAGTGTCATGACTGGATAAGAAACAATAGCTCCAATAATGCCGGTTCCGATGACTTCACCAATGAAAGCACATACCAGTTTTCCTTTGGAAAGGCGGTAGAGCATACCGGAAAGGAAGGCACCAAATACTGCGCCGGTGAGAGCCAGAGGGGGAATACCCATGCAGACCATACGGATAATACCGATAGCCAGAGCGCATACAAAGGCGTACCAGGGGCCAAGCATAACAGCGCAGGTCACATTGATAAAGTGTGCCATTGGACACATTCCTTCTACACGAAGGATAGGGGAGATCACCACTCCCAGAGCTACCATCATGGCAAGAAAGACAAGTTTTGTTACATGTGTTTTTGAATTTTTCATATCTTTTCCTCTCCTCATTCTGGCTGCGTATTGCATGGAGGTGTTTTTTATATGAGTCTGATAGAAACAGACAATAAAAAAACGCACCCATACGGCGCGTTTAATCGTTCTTTGTTAAAAAACAGACATAGCGATGGCGCCGTTTTACAGCTGTAATTGGCGGTCGATGCTCACTAGCATCCTCTCAATCCGAAACACGGAGTCCCATCGCTTCTCTTTTGTACGCAGCGTCAGGGCGCTCCCCCTCACACCGTCTCAGCCTTCAGGCAGATACAAAAGGTCTAAAAATATTATAAACGGAGAGAAAAAAATGTCAAGAGAAAAGCCTGTGTCTGGTGTGAGATAATTAAGATAATGTAATAAAAACGTAATTGAAAATATAAGTTAGATTATGTATGATGTAGGTTGTAATAAAACTGACAGAATATGGGAGGCAGAAAGAATGAGAAATTATAAAAGATCAGGAGCTGCAGGTTTCCTTTGTGCAGCGGCTCTGTTTCTTGGAACGGGGGCTCTTGCCCTGGGAACCAGTGCTTTTAATGCTCTGGCGGCAGAAGTTTCCGGACAGATCACATCCTGTAAGATAACCGATGATAAGCAGAATGTTGAGATCGCTTTAAGCAGCAGCGGCAGTACAGAAGGAACAGACGGAAAGGTGTATGTATTTGAACAGCCTACATACCAGGATGATCTGGGAAGCCGCAGTGACTATCTTACTTTGGCAGATGCATCTGGTGCAGCTACTGTTACGGTTCCTTTTAATAAGGGAGATGGGTCAGACCGTCTTTACAGCAAGTTTGTACTGGCAGTAAAGGAAAATGGTACTTATAAGGCAGTCAGCGAACCACATTATATTACCAATCCTGAAACTGTTGCAAAAAATACAGAAGCTTTTAAGGAACCTCTTACAAAGAAGGGCTTAAATATTGAGCTGAACATGTTAGATGATGCCTTTGATCTGGGTGTGAAATATGTTACTACCAATATTGCGGTTTCCAGACTGATGGGATCCGGCATTGATTTCCAGTATGAAGGCAAGACCTATCATTTTAACAAAGGCATTGTAGAAGATTATGATAAGGTTATCAGTGCCTATTCTGGAAAAGGAATGGTTGTAAATGCCATCCTTTTAAATGACTGGAGTGATACCACTTCTAATCTGTTTATTCCAGGGGTACAGAAAACCTCCAGTGCTTATTATTACATGTTTAATGCTACGGATGAAGCAGGCTTTGAGCAGTTAAAGGCTATTTCTGCATTCCTGGCAGACCATTACAGCGGAAAGAATGCGAATTATGGCAAGGTCTCTAACTGGATCATTGGAAATGAGATCGAGAACCAGGAATGGAATTATATGGGACCTATGGATCTGACTAACTACGTGAAGACCTATGAAAAGGCATTCCGTGTATGTTATACAGCCATTAAGAGCACCAATGCAAATGACAGAGTATATCTTTCCCTTGGCTATAACTGGATGAATGAAATGGACGGCCAGTTAAAATACGGTGGAAAAGAGATCATTGACAGCTTTAACTCCATTGCCAATAATCAGGGACAGATGGAATGGGGACTGGCTTATCATCCATATCCTTGTCCGTTAGCGGATCCTGTATTCTGGGATGACGCAGAAGCAACCGGCCTGGTTAAAAATGACTTTAATTCACCAGTCATCAATTTTGCCAACTTAAATGTGCTGACGGATTACTTCTGCCAGGAAACATTAAAGACACCATCCGGCCATGTACGCCACATTATCCTTACAGAGCAGGGCTTTACTGCTTACAGCCCTACCAGAGGAGATGTTCCGGAGCTTCAGGCAGCAGCTTTTGCATATTCCTATTATCTGGTAGACAGCAACCCATATATTGATGCCTATACCTTAAGCCGTCAGGTAGATGCTCCTTCTGAGGCAAAGAATGGCCTGAAATTAGGCTTATGGGAATGCGATATGAGTAAGCCGGATCTCATCGAAGCTACAAAGAGAAGAAAGATCTGGCAGGTATTCAGGGATATTGATAAGAAGAACTCCACTTTAGAGGCAAGTGAGTTTGCAAAATCTCTTATTGGTATCAATAAATGGTCTGATGTAGTACCTAACTTTAAATGGAAAAATCTGGAAAAGTAGAAAAGAAATAGTACAGATCCGGATAATACAAAACACTGCAGGAGAAAATTGCTTCTGCAGTGTTTTTACGTAAAGACATATATTGTTTTTTGTACTGGACAAGCGGACAAAAAGAGATTAAAATGAAAACTGATTCTTTAGAAAATACAGCTGCTTTATGCAGAAATAGATACAGGAAGGAAAATGAAAATGGGGCTGATCGTACAGAAGTTTGGTGGTACATCGGTAGCAGACACAGAGCGTCTTCGCAATGTTGCAAGGATCATCACAGATACCTATAAGGCAGGCAATCAGGTGGTGGTAGTGCTTTCTGCCCAGGGTGATACGACCGATGATTTAATTGAAAAAGCAAAAGAAATTAATCCGGAAGGTTCCAACCGTGAGATGGATATGCTGTTATCTACTGGAGAGCAGATCTCCGTTGCACTTTGTGCCATGGCCATTGAGGCACTGGGGTATCCGGTGGTTTCTCTTACCGGCTGGCAGGCAGGTGTGCTTACAGATACAGCTGCTAAGAATGCAAGAATTAAAAAAATTGATACAGAACGTCTGGAAGCAGAGCTGGACCAGAAGCGAATTGTGATCGTTACCGGTTTCCAGGGAGTAGACAGAAACCAGAATATCACTACACTGGGAAGAGGCGGTTCTGATACTTCTGCAGTTGCACTGGCAGCAGCACTGGAAGCAGATCTCTGCCAGATCTATACAGATGTGGATGGTGTATACACAGCAGACCCAAGACATGTAAAGGGTGCAAAGAAGCTGGATGAAGTTACTTACAATGAGATGCTGGAGCTGGCAACCTTAGGAGCCCAGGTGCTTCACAACCGTTCCGTAGAGCTTGCGAAAAAGTATAATGTAAAACTGGAAGTATTATCCAGCTTTACCGGTCATCCAGGTACAAAAGTGAAAGGGGTAGCAAAACGCATGGAAAAGACAGCAGTCAGCAGCGTAGCAAAAGATAAAGATATTGCAAGGATCGCACTGGTAGGAGTGCCAAATGAAGTAGGAACTTCTTTCAAGGTATTCTCATTACTGGCACAGAACCATATTAATGTAGATATTATCCTTCAGGGAATTGGACATGAAGAAGGAAAGGACATCTGCTTTACAGTAGCAGAGGGTGATCTTAAGAAAGCAGCAGAACTGTTAGAGTCCCATAAGGAAGAGCTGCGTTTTGCAAGACTGGAAACAAATGCAGACATTGCCAAGGTTTCTGTGGTTGGTTCCGGCATGATCAATAATCCAGGTGTTGCGGCAAAGCTGTTTGAGGCATTGTATGATGCACATATTAATATCAATATGATCTCTACCAGTGAGATCAAGATTTCGGTACTGGTAGATAAAAAGGATGCAGACAGGGCAGTTCAGGCAGTACATGATAAGTTTTTTGCGTTTTAAAGGGATGTGCCGCCTGTGGGCGGCATAAATGTAAAAAGTGAAAATGCAGACAAGAGCAGGAGAAAACTGGAAGAAACTGATTTTCCTGCTCTTTACTTTTATACAAAAAATGGATACAATATAAAATATGATACCAGGGTCAAAAGGTCGGAAATCCGACGCAAGCTTGCTTGCAGGAGGCTTTTTGACCTTGGGACCCGCCAAAAACATGAGTAAGCAGCCATTTTTTGAAGAAAAATGAGCGAATTACGAATGTTTTTAGGATTGTGAGAGCGCAAAGCGCGGAACAATCCGGTATCAGGAAAAATATTTTAGGGGAGAAACTATATGTATACCTGCGCGAAATGTAATGTGTTAGCCTGTGGATCACAAGATCCGGCGGTAAGAGAGAAAATGCCGAAAAACTGTCCTATGAGGGAACAGGAGAAAATGAGCAATGCCTTTGAAAAATACGCATTGGAAGAAAATCATGAGTTCTATGTAAAATGTTCTGAGATTGAGGGAGAAGGCTACTGTCAGTGGCCAAGATTAAAGGAAACAGTGGAATTTTGTAAGAAAATGGGTTATAAAAAGATAGGACTGGCATTTTGCAGGGGACTGCGAAAAGAGGCACGTATTGTAGCGGATCTATTAATGGCTCAGGGATTTGAGGTGGTATCCGTGATCTGTAAGACCGGCGGTTTTCCAAAAGAATCCGTAGGAATCCCTAAAGATAAAAAGGTCAACGCAGATGCCTTTGAACCAATGTGCAACCCCATTGCCCAGGCAGAATTTTTGGATTCTCAGGAAACAGAGTTTAATATTGCACTGGGGCTTTGTGTAGGACATGATTCCATGTTTTATAAATACTCGAAGCAGGTGGTAACAACCCTGGTGGCAAAGGACCGGGTACTGGCACACAACCCATGTGGAGCTATTTACTGTGCAGAAGGATATTTTAAGAAGAGATTACAGTAAAGCGGCAGAAGTATTTCCATGGGATCCTGATTTTGAAGGCTTGAAAGTGAGGACAGAATAAATGGAATATATTGGAAATAAAAAGAAGCAGGGCAGTATTGTGGAGCTTCTGCGGGATGAGATACTGGCGGGAAATATTCCTGCTGGCAGCGAGATGACCCAGAATGAATTGGCAGAAAGTCTGGGAGTTTCCAGGATGCCAGTGCGGGAAGCGCTGATCTTATTAGAATACCAGGGACTGATCGACCGTCTGCCAAATAATCATGTGCGGGTGGCTTCTCTTACAGAAGATTATTTCCGTTACATTTTAAAAAATGGCTGCAGTCTGGAGATCCAATTTTTACAGAATTTAAGGGAAGAAGAGTTAAAGGAGCTTCCAGAGGGGGAGCTAAACTTCCACAGGGAGATCTGGAGAAATTACCCGTACAGTCTTTTCAGAAAAAATCTGGAGACTATAACCGAGATCTACCTTTATTTTGTCATATCCAGACGGAACCCGGAAGGTGTATGGGGAAAGGTGCAGGGAAAGGCAGAGGAAGAGATCGTATTAAGTGAGTCTATGGAAAACTGGAAGGCTGGAAAGAAAGAGGAAGGAGCCAGACT
>JBNMGK010000054.1:0-12115 GCA_050872205.1 Enterocloster sp. | reverse complement strand
GCACCGGATACCATACCATCAGCATCGCCGTTTTTGATCATTAAGCAGCCATAGTAAGCATAGTCACCTAAAATGGTCTCTTTTGCTTTCTCTGGAGTCATGCCTTTTGCTTTTCTTAACTCAACGAAAAGATCGATATATTCCTGGGTCTTCTCATAGGTCTGTGGATTGATGATGGTTGCGCCGGAAACATCTAAGCCCTTGCTGTGCTCGCCGATATCCTCTGGTGTACCGATGATGATCAGGTTAGCAAGTCCCTCTTTTAAAATTTTCTCAGCAGCTTCCCATGTTCTGCGGTCCATGGACTCTGGAAGAACGATAGTTTTTTTGTCTGCTTTTGCTTTTTCTTTGATAATGTCGATTACTGCCATAATCTTTTTACCCCTTTCCTTATGTTGAAGCATATAACCTTATTATATACGTAGCCCCCTGTGGAAACAAGTTGAAATTAACGAAATCTTGCATTTTTTTTCATACTTTTCATGAATCTGGATATTTTTCAGACATGTTTCCCATAAGCTTAAAATTTATATTTTCTCGTAATGGTCTACATTGATAACAAAAATGGTTGCTCCGCCTACTTCTACTGACATCGGCATAGTTGCATAATTCACCATGGAAGTACCGGAGATATATGGCATATTTACAGTGAGCTTCTGATGCTGTCCGCATTCCTGCTTGATCAGGGAGATCACCTCTTCTACCTTATCATCTTCTACACCGATCATTAAAGTGGTATTTCCTTTTTTTAAGAAGCCACCGGTAGTAGACAGTCTGGTCACACTGTAGTGATTCTGGTTTAAAAGGCTTACTACATCATCTTCATTATCGTTTCGTACAATGGCGTATACTAATTTCATAGTCTTGGTCCTCCTTGTTTTGTTCGTAGACTTACGAGCCTCGGGCTCATTATATTATATACTCACGAATCCCGCACTTACGTGCTCAATTGCCTGCTATCGCAGGCGATTCGTTCGTTAATGGCTTGTGAAAAACAAATGTCTGCTTACGCAGCCGCTTGTTTTTCCCTGCGCTCATTATATCATAAAACCAGAAAAACCGGCACCGAAAATTAGTTTCGGTACCGGTCTTTCTAATATTTTTAACAATTTTTCAATGTGTTTGCCCTGTTAAAGCAAAACTGCTTCTCTATTTTATGAATTAGATGCCGGTTTTGTTCCCAGTGTGATCTGTACGTCATGTTCTACATAAGCGCCATTTACAAGGGACTGTACAGTCAGGTCAACGGTAGAACCGCCTTCGTAATAGGTAAGCATCTGCTTTAACTCTTCCATATTGGTAACAGACTGTCCGTCAAACTTGGTGATAATGTCTTTTTCCTTTAAGTCAGAGTTTGCTGCTGCACCGCCTTCAACGATCTTGTATACATAGATACCAACTGGCATACCATATTCCTTGGAAGCATTTGCGTCAATATTGGTTCCCTGGATTCCCAGATAGCCCTGGGCACTTTCATCAACAGCTTCTCTTGTCTTTTTGGTCATCAGGTTATTTAAAATCTCCTGTGCCTTTGAGATCGGGATTGCAAAGCCCATGCCTTCTACTTCTGTAGATGCGTTCTTTGCAGCATTGATACCAATTACATTGCCGTTTAAGTCAAGAAGTGCGCCACCACTGTTGCCAGGATTGATAGCTGCATCTGTCTGGATGTAAGTGTGCTGGATACCATTTTCATCTGTGATCTCACGGTCTAAAGCGCTGATATAACCAACAGTCAGTGACTGTCCATATCCAAGAGCATTACCAATGGCGATTACCTGCTGTCCTACCTTTACATTGTCAGAATCACCTAAGGTTGCTACTTTGATCTTGCTCATGGTATCAGACGGGATATCAGAAAGCTTTACAGCGATGATCGCCAGGTCCGTTGCAGAATCTGTACCCTTTACTGCTGCAGCTACCTGTGTGCTGTCTGTAAATGTAACCTTCATGTCTGTTGCACCGGAAACAACGTGGTTGTTGGTAGCAATCAGAAGTTCGGTATCATTCTGTCCAACAATGATACCGGAGCCGCTGCTCTGTGCCTGATAGGTCTGAGGCATACCAAAGAAATTATTCTGCTCTACGGTCATGGTATCGTTGATAGCTACCAGTGAAGGCATTGCTTTTTCAGCAATGGAGGAAACATCGGTTACAGTGGATACAGGTGTGGTGCTCTGGCTGTCAGAAGCTGCTGCACTTGTTTCCGGGATCTGTGCTGCCACAGTACCTTCTGTTTCTGCCGGTGCAGTAGCTGTTATATCAGAAAGTCCTGTAAGACGGGCACCTACATAATTTACACCGGTCATCACGCCGCCTGCAACGGTTCCGAAAAGAACGGCTGCGGCTGTGATACCTGCAGCTCTTCTTGCCCAGCTGTTTTTCTTTCTGGGTGCCTGTGGTGCTTCACGGTACTCATTTTTATAAGCTTTCTCTCTGGATGTGGACTGCTGTCTGCTTTCCTGCCACTGATTTTTTCTTTCAGAAGCAGCACGTTCATAAGAAGGTCTTTCGCCGGATGCTCTGCCAGATGTATTTCTTTCAGAAGAATGATCTTCTGAATAGCTGGACCGGTTAGGTGTGGTCCAGTTCACGCTCTGGGAAGCTGGCTGTCTGTTTTCTGTCTCATGTTCATCTACATCATCCATGATCTCTGTTCTTTCATGATCCTGTTTTGAAGTGGTGAAAGAATCTTCCTCATTCATTCTGCTCTCTTTGTTTTCTCTATCTTCTTCGTACATAAAAAACGCTCCTTTCAGATGCCTCTATGATAAATGATTTCAATCGGATCTAATCTCTTTCCTTTTGATGACTACAATATACCTGTCCTTTTTGACACAATTGTGATGCAAATGTGTAATTTTTGTGTCCTGTTTTTAAGGCGTGGTAGACGGATTTATGGTCCATGAGTATAATGATACCATAAATGCATTTACTATACGATAGATAATACACATAAAAATAACAGGAGAACACACATTCAATGAAGATAAATGTAACCGGCATTGTAGCTGAATATAATCCTTTCCACAGGGGACATGCCTATCAGATCAGGGAAGCCAGAAAGATCACAGACTGCGATTACTGTGTGGCTGTTATAAGCGGTGACTTTGTCCAGCGGGGAGAAGTGTCTGTTTTCAGCAAATATCTTCGCACAAAAATGGCTCTTTTAAGCGGCGCGGATCTGGTACTGGAGATCCCATCCATTTTTGCTGTCAGCAGTGCTGAAGACTTTGCAGCCGGTTCTGTGGCACTTCTTGATAATCTGGGTGTTGTGACCCACCTTTGCTTTGGAAGTGAACTGGGAGAAAGCGAAAACTTTATGAAAGCAGCAACGATCCTGGCAGAGGAACCTGCTCCTTTTTCAGAAAAATTAAAAGAAGGTCTGCAAAATGGTCTTTCCTGGCCCCAGGCAAGAGCCTTTGCTTTAAATACAGAACTGTCTTACCCTGAAGGAACAAAAGACAGCAAAGAGATCGCAGCTCTCTTAGAAACTCCCAACAACCTGTTAGGGGTAGAATACTGTAAAGCACTATTAAGAAGAAACAGTTCTATTATACCTGTTACTGTCAAAAGAAAAGGAAATGACTACCACAGTGAGGATCTAAAAGGGGAAATGGCCTCTGCCTCTGCTATCCGAAAGGGAATCTTTACAGAGAATGCAGCTGCTGGTCTTCCAGAGAACGCCATAGCAGATCCTTCTTTTCTTTCCCAGGTTCCAGAAGAAATACAGTCTCTTTTCCAGGATGAGCCTCCTTTACAGGCCAATGACCTGTCGGATCTGTTAAATTACCGGCTTCTCACCTTAAGCAGGGATCACATTCCTTTTTCTGATTTTGCAGATGTTTCAAAGGATCTGTCAGACCGTTTAGAACACGTTCTTTATAAGCAGGGAAGCTTTGAAGAACGCATTTTCCAGTTAAAAACAAGGCAGTATACTTATACCCGCATCAGCCGCTGCCTGTTACACATCCTTTTAGGGATCACCGATGAAATGGTTCTGGCTGGAAAGGCAGCTGGATACGCTCCTTATGCCCGCATTTTAGGCTTTAGAAAGGATAAAGCAGCTCTTTTAGGGGAAATAAAAAAGCATACCCGGATACCCTTAGTCACAAAGACCGCCGATGCATCCAGGATGCTTTCTGATACTGCAAAAATATTGTTTGAACAGGATCTGTATGCGTCCCATGTACGCCAGAGTCTGCTGACTGCAAAAACAGGACGGCCGGTGCGAAATGAATATACACAGCCTATCTGTATTGTATAGGATGTCAGATCTGTTCCTTAAGTTCTGGAGCCAAAAGCCGTACGATGGCCGGGTCAGCATGTAAAAACCGGATCAGTTCCTTTACCTGCTCTCCCACTTTTTGGCGCTTTTCTTCTTCTGCTGTATTTGCTTCCTTTTTCTTTCTGAAAACAGCGCGAAGAAGGATATTTTTAGGCGTATGTTCCATATCGATAAATTCCAGAATCTGGGTGTTATAGCCTCTGTACTCTAAGATCTGCGCACGGATGGCATCTGTATAAAGAGCCGCCATACGCTCTTTAATAAGACCATACTCCAGAACCGGCTGTAAAACAGGATTTTCGATCTGCTTATTTAATTCATGCTGGCAGCAGGGAACAGATAAAATAACCTTCGCACCCCAGCCGACGGCCTTTTCCAGAGCATAATCCGTTGCAAGATCGCAGGCGTGGAGAGTTACTACCATATCTACATGATCTACTCCCTCATAAGAGGCAATATCCCCGCAGGTAAAGCTTAATTTATCATAACCATAGCGCACAGCCAGTTCCCCGCAATGGCGGATCACTTCTTCCTTCAGGTCCAGCCCGATAATACGCACCGGATATCCCTTTAATTCTTTCAGGTAATAATACATGGCAAAGGTAAGATAAGACTTTCCGCAGCCAAAATCAATGATGACATTTTCTTTGTTTTTGTCTAACTGAGGCAGAATATCCTCAATAAACTCTAAAAAGCGGTTGATCTGACGATACTTATCGTAACGGCTGTGAACGATCTGCCCCTCTTTTGTCATAACTCCCAGATCCACCAAAAACGGAACAGGTGTTCCTTCCGGCAGAAGGTATTGTTTTTTTCTGTTATGTTCTAAGGTTTTCTGAGTAATAATGCGGGTCTGTTTTTTTAATTTTACAGTCAGTTTTCCTTTTTTGCTTACAAGAACGGTTGCTTTGCCTTTCCCGGAGGTGATCTCTCCCTGACGGAAGTCATGAGCCAGACAATTTTCTACATAGAAAATAGCCTCATCTCTGGTTAAATTTTTATGAAATGCCTGTTTGCCCCGCTGTTCTTCTGCCTGAAAGATCACTTCACCTTTTAAAAGAAGGGGACGGATCTTTGATCTTGAAAATGCAGCTGTATCTACAGGATTGCTTAAAAGAATGCGTTCCAGATCCTTATCCAGGCAAAATTCAAGAGCCTGGCGCAGTTTGGCCTGTTCATTGATCTCTGTCATAAATCTTTCTTCTCCCCCTAATTTTCCTTAAAAAATGTTTCTAAAACTGGCACAAGCTCAGAAAAGTCATGGATCACTGCTGCAGGATCTTCTACTGTTCCAAAGCCATAGGCTGCATGGACGAAGGGGATACCAGCTCCCTTTGCTGCCTGGGCATCCATAGCTGTATCACCTACATAAAGGCTTTGATCTAAGTGGTTGCGCTTGATCACCAGGGAAATATTTTCGGCTTTAGACAGGTTGGTATTTCCATAACATTCAATATCTGTAATATATTTTTTAAGGTCACATGCTTCCAAAAGTACTTCAATATATCCGCTCTGACAATTGCTTACAATAAACAGTTCATATTTTTTACTAAGTTCAGAAAGAACTTCCCGTACATTTGGATAAAGGGTTCCAGGATGGTCTAAAAGATACTGGTTTTCGTAATCCATGCAGCCCTTCATCACTTCCATGCGTTTTTCCTGTGGCAGGTCCGGGAATAAAGCATCCCCGAAATCCTTCATATTTTTTCCCATATTCCGGCTGATCATATCAGGAGTAATAGGTCTTGGGCCCTGAAGCAGCTTTTCTGCTGCCACCTGCCAGGACTGCGCTACCTGAACAGAAGAATCCCACAATGTTCCATCTACATCAAAAATAATTCCCTTTTTCATTTTACGTTTATTCCTTCCTGCTATTTCCAGCCACTTCTTAAAAGCTCGGGGTATTTGTCTAAATGCGCATGATCATTGAAGCATTCTAATGTAAAACGTTCATTTTTCTCATCCCAGGCAAGCTCCGTGATGCTGCAGTTTTCCAGTTCTTTTCCCAGAATACGGAAACGGCTTAAAGGAATCCCTGTGTAGTAAGCAGCCATAACACGGATCAGACCTCCATGGGTTACTACTGCGATCCGCTCATAGCCGGTCTTTACCAGATCTTTTAACACCGGATCAGCCCTTTTTATTACATCAGCAGCGCATTCTCCTCCTGGATAAGCCAGATCCTTTTCCATTTTTGCCTGTTCTTTCTTAAAATCTGCAAATTTCACAGCAATTTCTTCATCTGAAAGACCTTCCATGTCTCCAAAATCAATTTCCCGAAGTTCCGGACAGATGGTGTGTTCCACATTCCAGTAGAGATTAGCTGCCTGGGCTGTTTCCACTGCCCGCAGCAGATCGCTGGAATACACTGCCTGGATATTTTTCGGAAAAAGGCGCTCGCCTAAAAGGGCTGCCTGACGGTAGCCCTCTTCACAAAGATCAACATTTATATTGCACAGGCGGCTGTTCTGCCGCCCATGACGGATGAGATATAATTTCATAAGTATAATAGGTCCTGTTAATAATCAGTGCTTCAACATTAGTTCTTAAAGCTGTGGATCGGAGCCGGGATACGTCCGCCTCTGGTAACGAATTTCTCACAGGAGAAAGTATTTACCGGAATAATAGGCGCATAACCTAAAAGGCCGCCAAATTCAGCTGTATCTCCCACTTTTTTGCCGATAACAGGGATCAGACGGACTGCTGTGGTCTTCTGGTTTACCATACCGATAGCTGCCTCATCTGCAATGATGCCTGCAATGGTTGTGGATGGTGTATCTCCTGGAATAGCAATCATATCAAGACCTACAGAGCATACGCAGGTCATTGCTTCCAGTTTTTCAATAGTAAGGGCTCCAAGGCTTACAGCATCGATCATTCCCTGATCTTCGCTGACTGGGATAAATGCACCGCTTAAACCACCTACAGAGGAAGACGCCATAACGCCGCCCTTTTTCACCTGGTCATTTAACATGGCAAGTGCTGCAGTGGTTCCAGGAGCGCCTACACGTTCCAGACCGATCTCTTCCAGGATCTCAGCTACACTGTCGCCTACAGCTGGTGTAGGAGCTAAGGAAAGGTCGATGATACCAAATGGGATACCAAGACGTTTGGAAGCTTCCTGAGCTACTAACTGTCCTACACGGGTGATCTTAAAAGCAGTCTTTTTAATGGTCTCGCAGAGGACTTCAAAGTTTTCGCCTCTTACTTTTTCCAGAGCTACTTTTACAACTCCAGGGCCGCTGACACCTACATTGGTGATAGCATCTGCCTCTGTTACACCGTGGAAAGCACCTGCCATAAATGGGTTGTCATCTGGTGCATTGCAGAATACTACTAACTTGGCACAGCCTAAGGAGTCATTGTCCTTGGTTGCCTGGGCTGTTTCTGTTACAATGCGGCCCATAAGCTCAACTGCATCCATGTTCAGACCGGTTTTTGTAGAACCTACATTAATAGAGCTGCACACACGGTCTGTGGTTGCTAAAGCTTCCGGGATAGAAAGGATCAGGTTCTTATCTGCAGTTGTCATTCCCTTGCTTACAAGAGCAGAATAACCGCCAATAAAGTTAACGCCAACTTCCTTTGCAGCTCGATCCAAAGTCTTTGCAATGGTAACGAAATCTTCCGGTTTTTTGCAGGCAGAACCGCCTACTAAAGCAATAGGAGTAACGGAAATTCTCTTATTTACAATAGGGATACCAAAATCTCTCTCAATATCCTTTCCAGTGGAAACCAGATCTTTTGCCAGAGTGGTGATCTTTTTGTAGATCTTTTCATTTACAGCATCCAGATCGCTGTCTGCACAGTCAAGAAGGCTGATACCCATGGTAATAGTGCGCACATCCAGCTTCTCATGTTCGATCATATTGTTGGTTTCATTTACTTCATAAATATTAATCATGACCTGTTTTTCCTTTCAGATGTTAGTAAAAATGGTAAATTTAGATTCTGTGCATCTTTGTAAAGATTTCTTCTCTCTGGATCTTTACAGTTACACCGATCTCTTCTCCCGCTTTTTCCAGTTCATCTGCAACCTCTCCAAAGGTCTTTTCGATGCCTGTCACATCTACGATCATCATCATGTTAAAATAGCCCTGTACAATAGTCTGGGAGATATCCAGGATATTTACATGGTTTTCTGCCAGATAGGTACATACCTTTGCGATAATGCCTACAGTGTCTTTTCCTACTACTGTGATGATTGCCTTACTCATTTTTCATTCTCCTCTTCTTGTTGTTTATATGTAGATTACTTCACTCATTTTATCTCTGGAAGCAACGGAAATAGAAAAATCCGATGCTCCATATGGGCAGTCCCCTTCGTCAATTTCTAAGCGGACTGTCTCATAAGCCAGTTCTGCGTAATTATTTTCCTTGCTTAAATGGCCTAAGAAGATCTTTTTCAGGTTATCATGAAGAATATTGTTTAACAATCTCCCTGCATTTTCATTGGATAAATGACCGTGATCCCCAAGGATACGGCGTTTTAAATAATAAGGATAGGGCCCCGTTTCCAGCATGCGTACATCATGGTTGGATTCTAATAAAAGGGCATCCAGTTTCTGAAGATGATCAATGATATACTGATCAAAATGCCCCATATCCGTGGCAACTGCAACTGCTTTGGAGCCATTCTCCACCCGGTAAGCAACGGGATTGACCGCATCATGATCGATCTTAAATGGCTTTACTGTCAGATCTCCCACCTGAAAATCCACATCCGGCTCAATTGGTGATAAAAGGCCGGTATCAAAGGCACCTAAGGTCTTGCAGGCTGCGATCTCATCTAAGGTTTCTTTGGTTCCGTAAATGGGCAGGTGATACTTTCTGGAAAGGACTCCTAATCCCTTAATGTGATCGGAATGTTCGTGTGTTACTAAAATACCTGTTACGTCAGAACCGGTCAGGCCAATATCATTTAAACCTTCCTGGATCCGTTTGTTGCTGATGCCTGCATCTACTAAAAGATGTGTATTATCAGAGCCTATGTAAATACAATTGCCACTGCTGCCACTTGCTATGCTTACCATTCTAATGCTGTTTCGTTATCCTTATCTTTGTCCTTTTCTAAAAGGGCTTCTATCTGTTTTCTGGTCTCTTCTTCAGAACCGCTGTTATCGATCCAGGCATTAGAAAAGTTTCTAAACTCTTCCTCCGTTGCCTGATTTCCCATAATACTTTCTGCTTTTTCCTCAGAATAGCCCCGGCTTTCTTTAAGGCGATGGATGCGCACCTCTCTTGATGTATAAAGATACCACATTTCATCGCAGATGTCACGAAAATCTTTTGAGGGAATAGCCGCTTCGATCACCACTGGCTGTCCTGCATGTTCACCTGCTTCTTTGCGGACTGCCTCCCAGACTAAAGGATGAGTCAGACGGTCGATTTCTTCCCTTTTTAGTGGATCATGAAAGATAATATCTGCCATGGCTTTCCGGTCGATCTCACCGTTTTCCTGTAAAATAGAAGGACCTAAATAAGCGCACACTGCCTTATAAGCTTCTTTCCCGGGATTCATTAACTTTCTGGCAACCAGATCTGCCTGTATTACGTAAAAGCCATATTTTTCCTGTAAAAATGATAAAACAGTACTTTTTCCGGCGCCTACGCCTCCGGTCAGCCCGATCACCACATGTCTGTTATTATCCTGATCCATTTTTTCACTTCCTAACTGAAATACCCCCCAGACTGGCAGTATTCCCTTACTTATTTTATTTTGCATCAAACCAGGATGCGCCTGTTTTTGCATCTACTTCCAGGGAAACCTGCAAGTTGGCTGCATGCTTCATTTTATCTGTAAGGATCTCTTTTACTTCTTCTACTTCATTTTCTGCTGTTTCAATCAGCAGTTCATCGTGAATCTGCAGTACAATACGGGAAGAAAGACCTCTTCTTCGCAGTTCTCTGTCCACAGCGATCATAGCGATCTTCATAATGTCTGCTGCTGTTCCCTGGATCGGTGAGTTCATTGCTACACGCTCACCAAACTGGCGCTGCATAAAGTTAGAGGATTTAAATTCCGGGATCGGTCTGCGTCTGCCATATAAGGTAGTCACGTAGCCCTGCTCTTTCCCCTGTTTTACCAGGTTATCCAGGAATTCTTTTACCTTTGGATAAGTCTCAAAGTAGCGTTCAATGTATTCTTTGGCTTCTTTTCTGGAAATACTTAAGTCTTCACTGAGGCCAAAAGCGCTGATCCCGTATACGATACCAAAGTTAACGGCCTTTGCATTTCTTCTCTGAAGAGGTGTTACTTCCTCTAAAGGCACATGGAATACCTGGGATGCAGTTGTTGCATGGATATCCCTGGATTCTCTGTACGCTTCAATCAATCGTTCATCCCCGGACATATGAGCCAGGATACGAAGCTCGATCTGGGAATAGTCTGCATCAGTAAATACATAGCCTTCTTTTGGAACAAATACTTTTCGTATCTGGCGTCCAAGCTCCATACGCACTGGAATGTTTTGCAGGTTTGGCTCTGTGCTGCTGATACGGCCTGTTGCAGTAATGGTTTGGTTGAATTTCCCGTGGATGCGGCCATCTTCACTGATATAAGCTGCAAGACCTTCTGCATAGGTAGAATTTAACTTGGTCAGCTGACGGTAATCTAAGATCTTCTGTACTACAGGATGCTCAGGAGCCAGTTTCTCTAAAACTTCTGCTGCTGTGGAATAGCCGGTCTTGGTCTTTTTGCCTCCTGGAAGCTGCATTTCGCCAAACAGGATCTCGCCTAACTGTTTTGGAGAATTGATATTAAATTCTTTTCCCGTTTCTGCATAGATCTCCGTTTCTAATTTTTTAATGCCTACCTTTAAGGTATCTCCATATTCTTTTAATTTATCCCGCTTCACCAGGATGCCTTCCTGCTCCATATGCCATAAGCTATAGATCAGAGGCATTTCGATCTCTGTGTACAGGTTATACATCTCTTCCTGCTCTAAGCGGCTCTTTAAAGGCCCGGCCGCTTTCCAGGCAATATAACCCATGTAGCAGGCACAGGCTGCTGCCTTTTCATCTCCTGCTTCCAGCAGATCTCCCAGATTCCCTTTGCCGATCAGTTCGCTTTGGGAAGGAATGGTCATAGAAAGATAATCTCTTGCCAGATCATCATATCCATAGGTATCTTTTAATGGATTTAAAAGATAACCTGCCACTCCGGCGTCATATACAGGTGCCTGGTCAGTAATATTTAACAGCGGCAGCATGGATTTCAGGTCTAATACCCAGATGGAACGAGTATTATCTTCCACACAAAGTTTTTTAACTTCCTCAGTAAGCCATTCTCCTGTTATCTGGCCTTCTGTAGCTGTGATACAGAAAATATCTTCTGAGCCTGTACAGATGGCAAGTGCTGCTACAGGAAGATAAGCAGATTTTGCCTTTTTGCCGGACTTTACAGTTCCATCTGCATCAAAAGAAAAGGTCAGCTGTTCTGCTTCTTCTAAAACAGACGTTTCACTTCCTGTAATCAGCTGCAGACCTGTAACAGTTGCCTTTTTTGCAGCCTTAAAGATTTTTTCTGCCTCTTTTTTATTCGTAATTACTTTAAAATGCTTCTGGATATTTTCCTCTTCTCCCTCAGTGCTGTTCATGGAAGCCGCGTCAAAACGGTTTAAAATGGATTTAAACTCCATACGTTTCATAAATTTAAAAGCTTCCGGTGTATACAGATCACCGATCAGTGCTTCCTCATAAGAAAATGGAATAGGACAGGTAATACAGATGGTAGCCAATTCCTTGCTCATCTGCGCCATATCATAGTGTTCCATAAGGGCTTTCTGGGCTCTTGGAGGCTTGATCTCTGTTACATGATCATAGGCG
>JBNMGK010000027.1:0-16926 GCA_050872205.1 Enterocloster sp. | reverse complement strand
TAGTTTTGAAAATGGGAGTAGCAGGAGCTGCCTGGGCTACCAACCTGTCACAGGCTATCTCTGCTTTACTGTGTATGGTATACATATACTGGAAGGTACCGGCTCTGGTGCCGGAGAAAAAGCACTGGCGCCTTACTGCCGGCGATACCCGCTATCAGATGCAGATGGGTATCCCTATGGCTTTACAGTTTGCCATTACCTCTTCCGGTACCATGATCATGCAGTCTGCTATTAACCTGTTTGGTTCAGAAGCAGTGGCAGCTTATACTGCAGCCTGCAAGGTACACATGCTGCTGACCCAGGGAATGGTGGCAATGGGACAGACTATGGCTGTTTACAGTGGACAGAATTACGGAAAAGGGGATTATGGGCGCATACGTGCCGGTGTGAAGGCAGCCCTTATCATTGAGCTTATTTACTCTGTGGTATCTGCGGTGGCAGTATCCCTTTTATTAGGCGTTACTCTGGGACTGTTCTTCTCCGGCGATGTGGACTTAAACGCCATGATGCCATGGGCCAGAACCTATATTACCATTTGCACGTTGTTTTATATTCCACTTAGCACAATATTTATTTTCCGCAACACCATGCAGGGCTGCGGATACAGCTTTCTGCCGATGATGGGCGGCGTGGTAGAGCTGGTGGCAAGAATGGTTGTGGCTATGATCGCCATGAGAGTCCACAGCTATGCACTTTCCTGCTTCTGCGACCCGGCTGCATGGCTTAGCGCAGGCTTATTTACAGGTGTGTCCTATCTCTTTGTAATGAAGAAGATAAAGGCTACGCTTCAGCCATGACAGCTTGAAACTCTATAGTAAGTATAGATAGGTATAGACAAAAATCCTTGTATTTCGTACAATGGACCTATAGATATGTATCGTATGTACTCCTGGAATCCGGGGGTACATTCATTATATAGGGAGGTGGGTTTTATGGATCTGAGCATAGGGCAGATGGCCAGGATCAATCACATCAGCATCCAGACCTTAAGACTGTACGACAAAATGGGACTGTTAAAGCCGGTAGTGGTGGATAACAATTCCGGATACCGGTATTACAGTATTTTACAGTGTGCCAAGCTGGACCTGATAACCAGCATGAAGCAGTGCGGTCTCAGCTTAAAGGAGATACGGGCCTATTTTGAAAATGGAAATATAGAAAGTCTGGAAGGAGAACTGCGTAATACCTTGGACCAGATCGATGATCAGATGCGCCGCCTTTCAGAGCAGAAAGAGGCAGTAAAAAGCAGCCTGGAATCCTTTGAACAGTACCGGGCAGCTCCGCCGGCCGGTACCATTACACTGGAATATATCCCTAGACGCAGTATCATTATCCTGGACAGCGGCAATAATTATTTTGAAGAAGGACTGGAATTTTACGAACATAGTTTATTACAGTTAAAACATGCTCTGGCAGAGCGGAATATGGAGCATATTTACTACCGCAATCCGGGAACCATCTGGCGCAAGGATAAGGTGATGAAACGGGAATTTGTCTCTACGGAAGTTTATGTAAGGGCAGATGAGCGCCATTTCCGGCCGGAGGAGATCACCCAGATCCCGGCTGGCATGTACCAGTGTATTTACTGCAGCAGCTTTGATACAGAAAAGGAGCTGGCATGTAAGCTCCTTGAACAGGTGGAAAAGAACGGCTATACCATTGCAGGGGACTACCTCTGTGAAACAATCGTAGAAACGCCTATTTTTGAACGTGACGAAAGAGGCATGTTTTTGCGGCTGCAGGTGCCTGTAAATGTACGGTAGATAGAAAAATGTTATCCTTTGGCCATGACAAAAATTGTCCTAAATCTACCCTTGACTCTCCACTAAGTATAGGCTCTATAATGAAAGTACAAAGAAAGTTAATTAATTAACAAACACATTAATGCGAATTAACATCAAAGTACATCATTACAAGGAGGTTATCATATGAATAAAGAGAGGATCAGAGTGGTTCAGTACGGATGCGGAAAAATGTCAAAATACACACTGCGTTATCTTTATGAGAAAGGCGCAGATATTGTAGGCGCTATTGATGTAAATCCTGCTGTAGTAGGCATGGACGTTGGTCAGTTCTGCGGACTGGGCTTTGACCTGGGCGTTAAGATCCGCAATGATGCAGACGCAGTATTAGACGAGTGCCAGCCAGACGTTGCTATTGTAACTTTATTCAGTTTTGTGGATGACTGCTACGAACATTATGCAAAATGTTTAAGCAGAGGCATCAATGTAATTACCACCTGCGAGGAGGCAACCTATCCATGGACCACTTCTGCAGCATGCACCAATAAACTGGATGTTCTTGCAAAAGAAAACGGCTGTACCATTGTGGGAGCAGGTATGGAAGATATCTTCTGGGTACATCTGATCGGAACAGTAGCAGGCGGCTGCCACGATATTAAGAAGATCGAAGGCGCTGTAAGCTACAATGTAGAAGATTATGGACTTGCACTTGCAAAAGCCCACGGCTGCAACTTGACTCCGGAAGAATTTGAAAAGACCATTGCTCATCCGGAAGTTCTGGAACCATCTTATGTATGGAATTCCAACGAAGCTCTCTGCAATCTCATGGGCTGGACCATTAAGAGCCAGACACAGAAGTGCGTTCCATATTTCTCCGATAAAGAAGTTTATTCAGAGACCATGGGGCTGACCATTCCAGTAGGACGCTGCATCGGCATGAGTGCTGTTGTTACCACGGAAACCTTCCAGGGCCCAGTGATCGAGACCCAGTGTATTGGCAAAGTATACGGCCCAGATGATGGCGATATGTGTGACTGGAAGATTAAAGGTGAACCAGATGTTACCTTCTATGTACAGAAACCAGACACACCTGTTCACACCTGTGCAACCATTGTAAACCGTATCCCGGATGTAATTATGGCACCTCCAGGATTCATTACAGTAGATAAATTAGACAGCGTAGAATACAGAACCTATCCAATGCATCTGTATGTAGATGAATATTAATAAGCAACCAACAATAATAAAAGGCGGCCGCAGTGATGCGGCCGTTTTTTTGTATAAAATAAATTTTATTTTCATGCAACCCATCTTTTTGTTTTCTTACATATTAAGTGAAAGGGATAAAAATCCATTCATTGAAAGACTAAAAAGAAAACAGGAGGAAAACATAATGAGGAAAAAAATGTATGTAGTGATCATGGCAGTGGTGTTGGCAGCAACAGGAGCAGCAGGATGTGCAGGAAGGGAAAATACAGAAATGGAGACTGTAACAGTTCAGACAGAGCCTCATGGGGATACGGCGATCCTGCATCCTGAAGAGGAGACTTCTTCCGCTGATATGGCAGGCGGAAAAATAGTGGTCAATTTTGAAGGGCGTGTTGTAAAAACAGATGGAAATACGGTAGAATTAGAGGATGGAAAGAAAATACTGATCAGCGATGACACAAAGATCACGGCACCGGAAAATGGCAGTACAGAGATCAAAAAGGGGGATTATATCCAGGGATATGCTCAGGATCCTGAAGAAGAGCAGATCCATGCCGAGGTCATCCTGATCACGGTTCTATAAATCAGAATAGAAAACAAAAGTTTTAGGAGAACAGGAGTAAGTCTTATTATGACGGACTTTGAAATTATTTCTCTTTACTGGAAAAGGTCAGAAGAAGCGATTACCTGCACTATGGAAAAATATGGCAGGTATTTATTTAAAATTGCAAAAAATATACTGGGTATCCATGAAGAGGCAGAAGAATGTGTGAATGAAACATATATGTCAGCCTGGAACCAGCTTCCACCGGACTGGCCGGAACGGCTTTTGCCTTATCTAGGACGTATTTCCAGATGCCTCGCTTTAAACAGGTATGATTATTTGACAGCACAGAAGCGCAATATGAATATGTCCATGCAACTGTCGGAACTGGAAGACTGCCTGTCGGCTGAGGGAACGGTAGAACAGGAATATGAGGAAAAAGAAGTGACGGCTGCGATCTCTGCTTTTTTAAGGACAGAAGATAAAGAATCGCGGGCTATGTTTATAAGACGGTACTGGTATTCCATGTCCATCAGGCAGATCTCTTTCGAGTTTGGCGTTGGGGAAAGCAAGGTAAAATCCCAGCTTTTCCGTATCCGTAACCGATTAAAGGCATACCTGGAGAAAGAGGGGATCTGGTTATGAATGCGAAACAACTTTATGTTATGATCGGAAAAATCGATGACGATCTGATATTGGAAGCCGGTAATATGGCCGAAAAAAAGAAAAAGTGGGTGGTTATGAGGCTGGCAGCCGTGGCTGCATGTATCTGTTTACTGCTGGGGGGAGGATATACCTGCTATATGGATCAGTATACTGTATGGAATCAGGCAGCAACAGGTTTTGCGGGCAAAGCAGCGATCCCTGGAGATGGAATTGTTAAAATACTTACAAAAGAAGAAGGAGAATCCTATTATAATATAGCCTCGCTGTCAGAAACAGTAGGTGATGGGCTGAAAACAACAGGGTTAAGTTTTATGGTCGTTCAGGATACACAGGGAAAAATATTGTATGACCGCAATTTGATCCGCTATGAAAGCAGTGATCACCTTAAAGGTGTTAACCTGACTCTTTCAAGGGTATCTACAGAGAAATCTATAGAGAATGAAGAGAAGGAGAAAATGAAAAACTCTCATATTAAGGGCTATTCAGTTGTATTAACAGAAGATGATCTGGGAGATGGAATTTGGCTGCTGGAAGCAAGATGGGAGAAAAATGGAACGGAATTTTGTGCAGATGCAGATGGGCTGGATAAAAAAGCATTTCTGTCTGTAGTAAGAGAGCTGATCCGATAAGGGATCAGCTCTTCGGGCAGATTTATACAAAAAAACTCTCCGGTGGGTTAATCCGGAGAGTTTTGCTTGTTTTGTATCGATTGATCGAATTCTATAATTAAGCGATAGAATTAACAGCCTTGGATACACGAGAAACTTTGCGGGCAGCATTGTTCTTGTGGTATACACCCTTGGTGCAAGCCTTATCGATCTCGGTAGTAGCAGCAACCAGTGCAGCCTGAGCAGCAGCCTTATCTCCAGCAGCTACAGCAGCCTCAACTTTCTTGATCGCGGTTTTAACCTTAGATCTGATCGCTTTGTTTCTTGCAGCCTTAGTTTCGTTTACTAAGATTCTCTTCTTTGCAGATTTAATGTTAGCCAATGAAATACACCTCCGTTCGGTATTATATAAAAAATATTAATCGTTGTGTTTTCCATCAAAGCCTGGACACGGACAGTTCAATGTAAACATACTGTTATATTTTATCGAATACCCCTGAAAATGTCAAGCAAAAATTTAAAAAATTTCCAGGTATGTTTATAAGGATGCTCCGAAGGTAAATCTGATTGCCAGTTTGCCATGGTTAAGCTATAATAATCCTCAGGCTGTATGAAAGAGAATAATCTGCTGTTTCCCGGTAAAAACTATATGGAAAATGAAGAAAAATAAAGAAAAGGGAGACAGCAGGGCAATGAAAACAGCAGGCTTTGAAATACGCACAGACCTTGCCTTAGAAGAAAGAGAAGGCTTAAAGGACCAGGCAAAGGAAGCAAACGGTGTTTCTTTCCGAAAATGGAAAGGAAAGACGAAAGATGTAGCGATCACGGAAGTGAAGGTATTAAATGAAATGGGAGCAGAGGTACTTGGGAAGCCGGTGGGAAGCTATCTTACATTAGAGGCAGACCGGCTGTTGCTGCCGGATGAAGACTTTCACAGTGAGATCTCTGATGAGCTGGCAAATGTGTTAAAAGGGCTGGCAGAACAGGCTCTTGGGAAAACAGCTGGGGGAAAGCCGAAAGATCCCGCTTTACACAGCCAACCGGTCATATTAGTGGCCGGTCTTGGAAATCAGAGTGTAACACCGGATTCCCTTGGACCGCGCACTGTAAGTAACCTCAGTGTTTCACAAGATGAAACAGGTTTAAAAGCCATTGCCCCCGGTGTTATGGCCCAGACGGGTATGGAAACAGCCCAGATATTATCAGGCATTATCCGTGAGATAAAACCGGATCTGGTCATTGCTATTGATGCTCTGGCAGCAAGGAGCATAAGACGTCTGGGAACTACCATTCAGCTGACGGATACAGGGATCCATCCCGGGTCCGGTGTGGGAAACCACAGGCACAGCCTGACAAAGGAGACTCTGGGGATACCTGTACTTGCCATTGGTGTTCCTACGGTAGTGGGAGCAGCCGCCATTGTCCACGATACCATTTCCGCACTTCTTGGAGTACTGGCATCTGAAGAAGCCACGAAAAAGACGGGAAAATGGATCGAAAACATGAATCCGGAAGATCAGTACCGCCTGATCCTGGAGTTACTGGAGCCGGAATTTGGAAGCCTTTATGTAACGCCTCCGGATATTGACCAGAGAGTGAAACAGTTAAGCTTTACTATTTCAGAGGGGATACACCGGGCGGTAACGGCATTTAGATAATACCAGCATCTGGGTCAGCAAGCCCTGGTGCTTTTAGAAAACTGTATTTTAGAAACAAATCAAAAACAAAAGGAGCAGAAAATGAGTACACAAAAGACAAAAGTGGCCGGACATCTGGCTGCTATTTTTACCATGCTGATATGGGGCACCACTTTTATATCCACCAAGGTGCTGCTTAAAAGTCTGTCACCACTGGAAATACTGGTGCTGCGCTTTGTGGCCGGCTATATTTTCCTGTGGCTGATCCGTCCGGTGCCTCTTAAAATAAGAAGCGTGAAAGAAGAGCTGATCATGGTTGGCGCCGGAATCACCGGCATCGGTATTTACTATCTTCTGGAAAATATTGCCCTCACCATGACTCAGGCGTCTAACGTCAGTGTTATCGTGTCCATTGCTCCTATTTTTACAGGAATTATGGCCCACTTCTTCTTAGAAGGGGAAAAAATGAAGAAAAGCATTGTAGCAGGTTTTATCTGTGCTATGGCAGGCATCTGCCTGATCACCTTCCAGAAAGGAGAAAAACTGGAGTTAAATCCACTGGGAGATTTCCTGGGACTGGCAGCAGCGGCTATCTGGGGCGTTTATTCTGTATGCACTAAGAAGATCAGTGGTTTTGGATACGATACCATTGTCACCACCAGAAGAACTTTCTTTTATGGGATCCTTTTCATGCTTTTAGCTTTGCCATTTATGGATTTCCACCTTCAGGTTTCTGCCCTTCTTGAGCCTGTAGTTCTGGCAAATGTGGTATATCTGGGAATTGGAGCATCCGCTATCTGCTTTGTTACCTGGAACTATGCAGTAAAGGCTCTGGGAGCAACCAAAGCCAGTGTATATATTTACGGCATCCCGGTTGTGACCATTTTAATGTCCATTCCACTGCTTCATGAGGTGATCACCCTTCAGGCTATGGTAGGAACGGTACTTACTCTTGCAGGTCTTCTGATCTCCGAATGGCCTTTTTCTGCCAATAAAAAGTAAAAAAACAACTCTTTCCTGCGTAAACTGTAAGTAGAGCGTGGCTTTCATGTCTTAAGGCAGGAAAATATGAGAATAAACCCTAAAATTGTAAAAAAATGGAAGATCCTGCAAAAGACAGCCCCATTTCTTATCATAGGAATGATTGTTCTTACAGCAGGATCTTTTTTGTGCAGAAGATATTTTTATACAGATATGGAAAAATGGAGGAATCAGCTGGTGACGGCCTTCTGGAATGCGGGGGAAGAGATCCTCTGGCAGCAGATATTTCCACTGAAAAAGGTGGAGAAAAAGAACGGGGTAAATGTCACCGGAACAGGAAGTTGGCAGAGCCGAAACGCAGTATCCGACAATGGGGCATTGGGCAACGTAGTATCTGACCCGGCTTACGAAAAATATCGCCAGACCAGTGAATTTTACCGCACCCATGAATATCTGGCGTGGATCGGGGAAGATGAGGCGGATCTGGAGGTGGATGGAACGGGTGGTGGGAATGGCTGGGCGCCAAAGGCAGGGGATGTTTCTGGGACGGATAGCCTGGAGTTTGACAGAACAGGTGAAACTGCGCCTTCTGGTGAGAATAACGGTTTGGGTGAAGATACTGCATCTGTGGTTGCTGCAAAACCCCGCTCTGCCACCTACCCCCTCCAGCAGCTTATGGACTACGACTTCCTCATGAAACATTTCTACAACGTACATACTTCCACCACAGCAGACCGAAAACTAATGAATGCTGAAAAGCTTCTCTCAAAGGACATAACATTGCAAAAGGAAGATCCATCAGACCCCCAAAAGCCTCAGATCCTCATTTATCACACTCATTCCCAGGAAAGCTACAAAAACAGCGGACCAGGGGAAAATGTAACTGCTATAGGCGGCTATCTGGCGGAGCTGCTCGCTCAAAAAGGATGGAGCGTCTATCATGACACCAGCGTGTACGACCTGAAAAACGGGAAAATGGACCGGAGCAAGGCCTACAATTATGCCTTGGAAGGCCTGAACCAGATCCTGGCAAAATATCCGTCCATTCAGGTGGTTCTGGATATTCATCGGGACGGAGTGGGGGAAAATGTTTATTTAAAGGCAGATGTAAACGGAAAGCCTACAGCAAAGATCATGTTCTTTAACGGCTTAAGCCAGACCCCGGAAGGTCCTATTTCCTATCTGCCTAATCCCTACAGAGAGGAAAATCTGGCGTTCAGCCTGAAAATGCAGTTAAAAGCAGAGGAATACTATCCGGGATTTACAAGAAAAATATATTTAAAGGGCCTGCGCTACAATGAACATCTGCGTCCCAGGTCCGCCCTTATTGAAGTAGGAGCCCAGACAAATACCTTTGAAGAAGCAAAAAACGCCATGGAGCCCCTGGCAGAACTTTTGGATATGGTGTTGCAAGGAAAATGAAAACATAGTAAAATGGATACGATATTCTAAGAGAACACTATTAACAATAGGAAAGAATGCATAGAAGAAGAGAAAGAAAAATATAGAGAAAGAGGATAAAGAATGGCAGCAATCGACCAGAGTAAAATACGTAATTTTTGTATTATTGCCCATATAGACCACGGTAAATCCACACTGGCAGACCGTATTATTGAAAAGACAGGACTTCTTACCAGTCGTGAGATGCAGGAGCAGGTTCTTGACAATATGGACCTGGAGCGTGAGCGTGGCATCACCATTAAATCCCAGGCAGTGCGTACTGTATACAAAGCAAAAGATGGAAATGAATACATTTTCAATTTGATCGATACCCCAGGACATGTGGATTTTAACTATGAGGTATCCCGAAGCCTGGCAGCCTGTGATGGCGCTGTGCTGGTAGTAGACGCTTCCCAGGGAATCGAGGCCCAGACTCTGGCCAATGTATATCTGGCCCTGGATCACGACCTGGATGTATTCCCGGTTATCAATAAGATCGACCTTCCAAGTGCAGATCCGGACCGTGTGGCAGCTGAGATTGAAGATGTGATCGGACTGGAAGCCCATGACGCCCCAAAGATCTCCGCAAAAACAGGACTGAATGTAGAAGAGGTCTTAGAGGCTATTGTCCACAAGATCCCGGCACCAAAGGGTGATCCAAAGGCACCTTTAAAGGCACTGATCTTCGACTCTGTTTATGATTCTTACAAAGGCGTTATCATTTTCTGCCGTGTTATGGAAGGAACTGTAAAAAAAGGCACTCCTATCCGAATGATGGCAACAGGAGCAGAGGAAGAAGTAGTAGAAGTAGGATATTTCGGAGCAGGACAGTTCTTCCCGTGTGACGAGCTGCCAGCAGGAATGGTTGGCTATATTACAGCCAGCATTAAAAATGTCCGTGACACCCGTGTAGGTGATACTGTGACAGACAGCAGCAATCCATGTGCAGAGCCGCTGCCTGGTTACAAAAAGGTTACACCAATGGTGTACTGCGGTCTTTACCCTGCAGACGGTGCGAAATACAATGACCTCCGTGACGCTTTAGAGAAGCTTCAGTTAAATGATGCCTCTCTGTTCTATGAGCCGGAAACCTCTGTAGCCTTAGGCTTTGGTTTCCGCTGCGGATTCTTAGGTCTGTTACATCTTGAGATCATCCAGGAACGTCTGGAACGTGAATATAACCTGGATCTTGTTACAACAGCTCCAGGCGTTGTATACCGGGTACACAAGACCACCGGTGAGATGATCGAGCTGACCAACCCGTCCAATCTTCCGGATCCTACTGAGATCGAGTACATGGAAGAGCCAATCGTCAGTGCCGAGATCATGGTAACTACAGAATATGTAGGCGCTATCATGACACTCTGCCAGGAGCGAAGAGGCGTTTATCTGGGAATGGAATACATTGAGACTACCAGAGCCTTATTAAAATATGAACTTCCATTAAATGAGATCATTTACGACTTCTTTGATGCTTTAAAATCACGTTCCAGAGGCTATGCTTCTTTTGATTATGAATTAAAGGGCTATGAGCGCTCTGAACTGGTAAAACTGGATATCCTTGTAAACAGAGAAGAAGTGGATGCACTTTCCTTTATCGTACACGCAGCTTCTGCTTATGAAAAAGGCAGAAAAATGTGCGAAAAGTTAAAAGACGAGATTCCGAGACACTTATTTGAAGTTCCTATCCAGGCTGCCATCGGCGGCAAGATCATTGCCAGAGAGACAGTAAAAGCAGTGCGCAAAGACGTACTTGCAAAATGCTACGGCGGTGATATTTCACGTAAGAGAAAGCTGTTAGAGAAGCAGAAGGAAGGAAAGAAGCGCATGCGTCAGATCGGCAATGTGGAGATCCCGCAGAAGGCCTTTATGAGCGTGCTGAAGCTGGACGACGAGTGATAACTAACAATGATAACTGACATGAAGAAAAAGCCCATTGAATTATATATCCATATCCCATTTTGCGTAAAAAAATGTGACTACTGCGATTTCCTTTCTTTCCGCGCCCTTTCATCGGTCCATGAGGCCTATGTAGAGCAGCTGATAAAGGAAATAAGAGCCCAGAGCCGTTACTGCCTGGACTGCCAGGTAGAAACCATATTTATCGGCGGCGGAACACCTTCTTTGCTGGAGCCATCCTGCATCAGCCGTATTATGGAAACGGTGTTTGAATGTTTCAAGGTAGAAGAAAATGCAGAGATCACCATTGAGGCAAATCCGGGAACCCTTGTAGGAAAGAAACTTCCTGTTTACAAGGAATGCGGCATCAACCGGGTAAGCTTTGGACTGCAGTCCGCAGACAATACAGAGCTTAAAAATCTGGGAAGGATCCATTCCTTTGAGGAATTTTTAAAAAGCTTCCAGAGCGCAAGAATGGCGGGCTTTACCAACATTAATATTGACCTGATGAGCGGGATTCCGGGGCAGACTCTGGAATCCTGGAAAAATACATTAAAAAAAGTGACTATGCTGAAGCCGGAGCATATTTCCGCCTACAGCCTGATCATTGAAGAGGGAACTCCTTTCTGGAACCGCTTCGGGGAGAAAAACTGCACCTGCGGTTATACAGGTCCGGCTCTCCCGGATGAGGATACAGAAAACAAGATCTACCGCTTTACCCGCAAATTCCTTCAGGAACAGGGCTTTGAGCGCTATGAGATCTCCAACTACGCAAAGCCGGGAAAAGCCTGCAGACATAACATCGGCTACTGGACAGAGGTTGCCTATCTTGGCCTTGGCCTTGGTGCCTCCTCCTATATGGAAGGCTGCCGCTTTACCAATGAAAGGGACCTGGATAAGTATCTGGCCTTAGATCTTGGCAGCGAAGTACCGGAAGAGCGGGAAGCAGCCCTTAAAAAGCTGTGGGGCCCTATTGAAGAACTGACTCAGGCCCAGCGCATGGAAGAATTTATGTTCTTGGGCCTGCGCATGTTAAAAGGCGTTTCTGATGTGGACTTTATAAGGCTTTTTGGAGTGAAAATGGAAACCGTCTACGGCGATGTGATCACCCGGCTGATTTCCAATGGACTGCTGAAAAAAGAAGGAAGCAGTCTTGCCCTTACAGAATGGGGCATGGATGTTAGCAATTTTGTATTAAGTGAATTTTTGCTGGGATAAAGGCATAAAAAGACCCTGAAGCAGAAGATAAGAAAATCTCTGCTCCAGGGTCTTTTGCTGTCACGGAACAGCCCAAATCTGCCGCTGGCAGGTTTTTAAGGCCAGTTTATTACACAAAAAACTCCAGTACAAACACCACTGCACAGGCTGCAATAGAAACCTGGAAAAGACTTTTTCCCTTATATGCCAGGATCAGTGCCACTACCAGCGCTGCAGCTCCTGAAATAGGAGAAGCAGTGGCATAGATAATGGCAGGAAATGTCATTACAGACAGCGTAACATAAGGTACATAATATAAAAAAGAGCGGATAAAGGGATTTTTGATCTCCTTTTTGATCAGTGTCAGCGGCAGCAGACGGATCAGATATGTCACAACAGCCATGACCGCTATGTAAAGATAAACTGGATAGTTCATTTATTCTTCCTCCTTTACAGGGAACAGATAAGCGGCAGCGCCTGCCACGATAAATGTAAGGATAATGATCTTAAAACCAGAGGAGATATCCTTTAAAACCGGGATCAGAGTAAAGAGGAAGCTAAGTGCCATGGAAACAACAATGACCATGCGAAGCACCTTCTTTTCTCTTGCCGGCGGGATGACTACTGCTAAGAACATTCCATAAAGAGCCACATTTAAAGCACTTAACAGCCTTCCAGGAAGAAGACTTCCGGAAACAGCACCAAGGAGTGTGCCAAGAGTCCAGCCGGGAACTGCCATAGCCATAAGGCCGTAGCTGAAATAAGGGCTTAAGATCCCGCTTTTACATACAGATACGCCAAAGATCTCATCGGTAACCCCATAGGCCATAAGAAAACGGTGGAAATGAGGCATTTTACTATCCAGCTTCTGGGAAAGAGAGCAGGACATAAGACAGTAGCGCAGGTTGATGATCAGCTGGGCCAGAGCCATTTCTACTAAGGAAGAACCGGCAGTAATGATGCCAAGGCCTGCAAACTGTCCGGCGCTGGTCAGATTGGTGAAAGAAAGGACGACTGCCTCTAATGTAGTAAGTCCGGCGCCTTTTGCCATGATGCCGAAAGTAAAGGAAACAGCCAGATATCCCAGTCCAATGGGAACTCCGTCTTTTAATCCGGCTTTAAATTGTGAAATTTTTTCGTTCATGTAAAAACCCCCACATAAAATGCGTTTGTGCGCAACATAAAACAGGCAGTCAACTTTAGAAAATTAAGAAGACTGCCTGTTTATTATAACAGGAAATATAAAAAAGTAAAGTTGGGGCCTTTAAGAAGACTTCCACAAAATATCATGGTTTACGGTCTCATAGAACAGTTCCCGTACTTTTTCCGGCTCCCTTGTCTGGGTAAGGATCCACATGATCTTAGTAACAGCTGCCTCTAAAGTCATGTCATAGGCTTCCAACAGGCCGAATTCACGCTTGATCTTTTTTCCTACCTCATAAACAGACATGTTGCTGCCTTCGTTTGTAACCTGGGTGGTCATGATCACAGTTTTGCCAAGGTTGATCCAGTGGGCTACTGCACGGTAATAATCCCCTCCGTCATCATAAGAAGGAAGTCCGCCGACACCAAAGGATTCGATGATCACAGCATCATAGTGGGCTGCCATATAGTCAAGAAGGGAAGCATCTGCAGAAGGGATCAGCTTCATCAGGCCTACACTGGAGTCCATCTGGTGATAAAATTTTAAAGGTTCACTGATCTGGGCCTTATCATCTAAGTAAAACAGGATATGGTCTTCCTGGATAATGGCAATATAAGGGAAATTAATGCTGGAAAATGCATTGTAGCTCTTGGTACGCTCTTTTTTGCCTCTGGTACCAGCAATGACCTTGCCGTCAAATACAATATTCACCCCGTGAGCCTTGTCATGGGAAGCAAAACGCAGGCTGTCAGCCAGATTGGTACGGGCGTCTGTATTTTCCATGTCAATAGGCTTCTGTGCGCCGGTAATGACGATTGGCTTTGGTGAATTCTGGATCAGATAGGAAAGAGCAGCAGCTGTATAAGCCATGGTATCTGTTCCGTGGGTGATCACGAAACCATCGTACTCCTCATAATGCTCTTCAATGGCCTTTGACACTGCCAGCCAGTGAGAAGGCTGTATATTGGTACTGTCAATATTTAAAATCTGGATACTGTCGATCTCACAGTAATGGCGGCTGTCCGGCACATAGGTCAGTATTTCTTCGGAAGTAATAACCGGCTTTAAACCGTCTGGTGTACGCTTGCAGGCAATGGTACCGCCTGTTCCTAACAGAAGGATTTTTTTCATACAAAGTATCTCCTTGTTGAGTTATGATTAAAAGTATTAACGCTTACGATTATATTAAGAATTCATCACTTTTACAATCCTTGATTGAATAAAATCAGAAATATGTTAAACTATATTCATACAAATTATACATGGTACCGTAGAATGGTATCACAGTAAATTTCAGGAGGTCAAATATGATGCTGATAGGAGGTTCTGTAATGTTTCTTATTCTGGTAATTCTTATTATTTTTATCCTTACATCCTGCATCCGTATCGTTCCTCAGGCTCAGGCGTTAGTGGTAGAGCGTCTTGGCGGTTATCTGGGAACATATGGTGTAGGTATCCATTTTATGGTGCCATTTATTGACAGAGTGGCAAAGAAAGTAAATTTAAAGGAGCAGGTAGAGGATTTCCCGCCTCAGCCGGTTATCACTAAAGATAATGTTACCATGCAGATCGATACGGTTGTATTCTTCTACATTACAGATCCAAAGTCTTATGCATATGGTGTAGAGCGTCCTATCCTTGCAATTGAAAACCTGACTGCAACTACCCTCAGAAATATCATCGGTGAGCTGGAATTAGATGAGACACTGACTTCCAGAGAGACTATTAACGCAAAGATGCAGGAGTCCCTGGATATTGCCACTGACCCATGGGGCATCAAGGTGACAAGAGTAGAGCTTAAGAACATTGAGCCTCCTGCAGCCATTCAGGAAGCCATGGAAAAGCAGATGAAGGCAGAGCGTGAGCGCCGTGAAGCCATCCTTCGTGCAGAGGGCGAGAAGAAGTCCATGATCCTGGTTGCAGAAGGAAATAAAGAGTCTGCAGTGTTAAATGCAGAGGCAGAAAAAGAGGCAGCTATCCTTCGTGCAGAGGCAGAAAAGGAAAAGAAGATCAAAGAAGCAGAAGGCAAGGCAGAAGCCATCCGCGCTGTACAGCGGGCAACTGCAGACGGTATCCGCTATATCAAGGAAGCCGGAGCAGACCAGGCAGTACTGCAGCTTAAGAGTCTGGAAGCCTTCCAGGCAGCAGCAGATGGAAAAGCAAACAAGATCATCATTCCTTCTGATATCCAGGGAATCGCAGGGCTGGTAAAATCCATTTCCGAGATTGCTGCAAAAGAAGATACAAAATAACTATGGTGCCCATCAGTAAGTAGTTTTTATAGCTGGTGGGTATCCTTTTCTTTAGAAATTGGAAAAATCTGGGAGAAAAGTAATGGGCGCAGGAAAAACAAATACAGGAGAGACAAAAGAAACGAAGATAAAGGAAAACAAGATCACCCAGGGAAGTATCTTTGGTCAGCTTTTACTGTTCTTCTTCCCTATTCTTTTTGGTACATTTTTTCAGCAGCTTTACAATACGGCAGACGCAGTGGTAGTAGGCCGTTTTGTGGGAAAGCAGGCGTTGGCGGCAGTTGGCGGTACTACCAGTACTCTGATCAATCTGCTGGTAGGTTTTTTCGTAGGCCTTTCCAGTGGCGCCACTGTAGTCATTTCCCAGTTTTACGGTGCCAGAAAGCCGGATAAGGTACACTGGGCCGTACATACAGCAGTTGCCTTTTCTTTAATGGGCGGTGTCCTGTTTATGGTCATCGGCATTGTTTTTGCACATATGGCACTTTCCGCCATGCACACACCGGAAGATGTGCTTACATACGCAGTTGTCTACATACGCATTTATTTTCTGGGCATGATACCAAACCTGATCTACAATATGGGTGCCGGTATCCTGCGTGCAGTGGGAGATTCCAAACGCCCCTTATACTTCCTTATTGGAAGCTGTATGGTCAATATCCTCTTAGACCTGATCCTGGTAGCAGGACTGCGCCTGGGTGTTGCCGGAGCTGCTATTGCCACCATTACATCCCAGCTGTTCAGCGCCTGCATGGTAGTGTATGCACTGACTCATACAGATGATATGTACAAGCTGGTGTGGAGCAAGGTGCGCATTGACGGGCGGATGCTTCAGCGTATTGTGCGTATCGGTATCCCGGCAGGTATGCAGTCTGTTATGTATAACATTTCCAATATTATTATCCAGTCCGGCGTAAACACTCTGGGAACAGATAATGTGACTGCCTGGGCTACTTATGGAAAAGTAGACGGACTTTACTGGATGATGATCAATGCACTGGGCATTTCTGTTACCACCTTCGTTGGTCAGAACTATGGCGCAGGCCGCATCGATCGTGTGCGAAAAGGCGCAGGTGCCTGTATGGTCATTGGAACCATTATGACAGCGCTGGTATCCACCTTGCTGTATTTAAAGGGATATCTGCTTATTGATCTGTTTACATCAGATGCACAGGTGCAGGAGATCGGTTTAAATCTTATCCACTTCCTGGTGCCTACTTTGATCACTTATATTACCATAGAGATCTTATCTGGTACACTGCGTGGTGTGGGAGATGCCTGGATGCCGTTAGTTATGACTGGAGTAGGAGTTTGCTGTCTGCGTGTGATCTGGATCATCTTTTTCCTGCCACAGTATCGGTCCATTCTGGCAGCTGCGTTCTGTTATCCTATGTCATGGACCATTACATCCATTGCCTTTGTTATTTACTATTTCTTCTTCAGCAGCCTGCGCCGTGTAGACGGAAGAAAATGGTTTAGGAAAAACGAGTATTAAAGGAGCCATAAGTTAAAATGATACAGGAAATACCTTATAAATATGACCCGGCTTACAAAGACAGAAGGCCGGAGCTTACAGACTATCTTTTGCATTATGAATACAATAAGGT